>CAUDRD010000033.1 GCA_958451705.1 uncultured Oscillospiraceae bacterium | reverse complement strand
GAGGGACACGAGCCCGTAGACGGATTTATGACGGGAGCTGTTAAGTATAAGCCCTATGTGCTTCTTTCCGCAACTTCTCTTAAGAACGTGCTCACCCTTTCCATGTGCGTAAGAGGTAACGATACCGATAAGGAAACAGTTGAGCTTTTCTTCGACCTTATGGAGAAGAATATCGATGTGCTTATTACAGAGGGATAACTGTAAACTTAATTTTAAGTTAAACGCTCAGAAAAACATCAAACAGAAAAAGCCTGCGATAGGTTAATCCTTATCGCAGGCTTAAATTTATTTCCGATTATTTTGAAATGGAGTTAAGCAGTCCGCCTTTTTCGATAATGTTCTGAATAAAGGGCGGGAATGGCTCAGCCTTATAAGTTTTTCCGGTGGTGTTGTTTGTGATGATTCCCGTATCGAAATCAACGCTTACATCGTCGCCGTCTTTAATATCCTTTGAAGCCTCTTCGCACTCGAGAATTGCCAAGCCGATGTTGATAGCGTTTCTGTAAAAAATACGTGCAAAAGTTGCGGCTATAACGCAGGAGATTCCGGAGGCCTTAATGGCGATGGGGGCGTGCTCTCTGGAAGAACCGCAGCCGAAATTGCGGTCGGCAACAATAATATCGCCGGACTTTACGTTTTTGACAAACTCAGTGTCAATGTCCTCCATGCAGTGAGCGGCAAGCTCTTTTGGGTCTGCTGTGTTAAGGTAACGGGCAGGAATAATAACGTCTGTGTCAACGTTGCTGCCGTACTTGTGAACTTTACCTTGTACCTTCATGGTTTAGCCTCCTTTATATTTTATCGGGGTCAGCGATGTAGCCTGCAACTGCACTTGCTGCTGCAACGGCGGGGCTTGCAAGATATACTTCGCTTTCAGGGTGACCCATTCTGCCTACGAAGTTACGATTTGTTGTTGCAACTGCACGCTCACCCTTTGCAAGGATGCCCATATGTCCGCCAAGGCAGGGACCGCAGGTAGGTGTGCTTACAACTGCTCCGGCTTCAATAAATATTTCAGTAAGACCTTCCCTGATGCAGTCAAGATAAATCTTCTGTGTTGCGGGGATAACGATTGTTCTTACATTTTTATTTACTTTTCTGCCCTTGAGAATGGCAGCTGCTGCACGCATATCTTCCATTCTGCCGTTGGTGCAGGAACCGATTACAACCTGGTCAATCATAACCTCACCGGGCTTAATTTCGTCGATTGTCTTTGTATTCTCGGGAAGATGGGGGAATGCAACTGTGGGACGAAGAGCAGAAAGGTCGATTTCTACAACCTCATCGTACTGAGCATCCTCGTCAGCCTCAAATACCTTGTATTCTCTCTTTGCTCTTTCGTTAACGTATGCCAGTGTCACATCGTCAACAGGGAAAATTCCGTTTTTGGCTCCGCCTTCAATTGCCATGTTTGCAATGCACAGACGGTCATCCATTGAAAGGTGCTGAACTCCCTCGCCGCAAAATTCAAGTGAACGGTAAAGTGCGCCGTCAACGCCGATTTTGCCGATAAGGTGAAGGATAACATCCTTACCGCTTACGTTTTCGGCGGGTTTACCTTTAAGTACAACCTTTATGGCGGAAGGAACCTTAAACCAGGCTTTGCCTGAGATCATTCCGGCAGCCATATCTGTTGAACCGACGCCTGTGGAGAAAGCTCCCAGTGCGCCGTAGGTGCAGGTGTGTGAGTCTGCGCCGATTACTGTATCGCCGGGAAGGACGATTCCTTTTTCGGGGAGAAGGGCGTGCTCAATGCCCATCTGTCCAACGTCAAAATAGTTGTCAATATCATATTTGCTGGCAAATTCTCTTACCTGCTTACAGTGCTGAGCGGATTTTATGTCCTTGTTGGGGGTGAAGTGGTCCATAACAAGGGCGATTCTGCTCTTATCGAAAACAGAAGTTGCGCCGCAGCGTTCAAACTCGTTAATTGCAACGGGAGAGGTAACGTCGTTTCCCAGAACAATATCGAGCTTTGCCTCGATGAGCTGACCTGCCTTTACCTCAGGCAGACCGGCATGAGCGGCGAGAATTTTTTGCGTCATAGTCATTCCCATAAAAAATTCCTCCGTATATTTTAGTGTGATTGTAAACCGCTTTTATGCGGATAAATTATTCAGGAAGAGAGTCCTCGTCATCGTTGATGCTTACGTCTCCGCTTGCAAGGGCAGTGATACCTGAACGTGAAAGCTCAACAATATGATGCTGAGAAATAGCCTCGATAAATTCGTCGATTGTGGCGGATTCGCCTGTAAGCTCTGCCGTGATGGTCTTGTGGCCGATATCCCTTACTCTGGCGCCGAATTTAAGGAGCGTTTTAAGTACGGCGGGACGGTCCTTATTGAGAGCACGAACCTTTACGAAAAGAAGTTCGCTGGAAGTTGTCTTTCCGTCTTCAAGGCGAATAACCTTTTGAACGTCCTCAAGCTTTAAAAGCTGCATTTCAATCTGGCGGAAAGTGGAAGGATCAGCCTGAGAAACGATTGTCATTCTTGAAAACTCAGGATTTTCAGTCTGAGAAACCGTAAGGCTCTGAATATTAAATCCACGTCTTGCAAAAAGTCCGGCAACTCTGAGAAGCACACCGGAGTGGTTGTTTACAAGAGCTGAAAGAGCTAATCTGTCTGTCATTTTTTATTCTCCTTTCCCGATATTAATAGCACATCTCGTCGATTGTATCCTGAACTGCTCCTCCGGGAGGAATCATAGGCAGAACGGAGGCATCGTGAGCTATGCGGCAGTCAATGAGAACGGGCTCGTGAAGGTCAAGAGCCTTTTTGATAACGGGCTCAATGTCCTCGGGTTTTTCAATCTTCATACCGTTGATTCCGAAAGCTTCGGCAAGCTTTACAAAATCGGTTTTACGGTGAGGATCGGTCTGAGAGTAGCGTTTGCCGTAAAATACGGTCTGCCACTGGCGAACCATTCCGAGAACCTCGTTGTTCATAAGTACAATTACAACGGGAATATTGTAAGAGGCAAGGGTGGTCATCTCGTTAAGGTTCATGTGGAAACTTCCGTCACCGGTGATAAGTACAACCTGCTTATCCTTTTTGCCCATCTGAGCTCCGATTGCGGCACCGAGGCCATAGCCCATTGTACCAAGTCCACCGGAGGTTACAAATGTGCGGGGCAGACGGAAATTGTAATACTGAGCTGCCCAAAGCTGATGCTGTCCGACATCGGTGGCGATTATTGTATCGTCTGGAGTAAGCTTATCGATAGTGGTAATAATATCCATGGGATTTACATATCCCTCAAAGTCAACTCTCTTATAGGGCTTTTTAATAGCGGTAAGCTCTTTAACCCACTGGTCGTGCTCAGCTTCCGGAAGCATATCGCAGAGAGCTCCCAAAACCTGTTTCAGGTCGCCTTTAACATGGCAGTGAGAGAAAACGTTTTTATCCATTTCGGCAGGGTCAATGTCGATGTGAATGATTTTAGCGTTAGGAGCAAACATTGCACGGTTTCCGGCAACTCTATCGGAGAAACGGGCACCTGCCGTAATAAGAACGTCGCAGTCATGGGCGGCTTTGTTTGCTACAAAGCGTCCGTGCATTCCTATAAGACCCATGTAAAGGGGATTGTCATAGGGGAAGCCACCAAGGCCCATCATAGAAGATGCAACGGGAATCTGAAGTTTTTCAGCCATTGCCAAAAGCTCCGGCGAAGCGTTTGAAGAGATAATGCCGCCGCCTATGTAGAAGAGAGGCTTTTTGGCTTCTTTGATTATCTCTGCGGCACGCTGGAGAGAGCTCATCTTTGCGGGCTTTGTCTCAAGGGGCTTAACTGCGGGAGCGGGAGTATATTCTGTCTCAGCTCCTGTAACGTCCTTTGTAACGTCAACGAGAACGGGACCCTTTCTGCCTGATGAGGCTATTTTGAAAGCTGCACGGAGAGTGGGTACAAGCTCGTTAATATCCTTTACGATAAAGTTATGCTTTGTTATAGGCATTGTAACGCCTGTAATGTCAATTTCCTGGAAGGAGTCTCTTCCCAGAGAGGGAACGGGAACGTTGCCTGTAATTGCAACAAGGGGAACTGAGTCCATGTAAGCTGTTGCAATACCTGTTACAAGGTTTGTGGCGCCGGGGCCGGAGGTTGCGATAACAACGCCGGTTTTACCGGTAACTCTTGCATATCCGTCTGCTGCGTGAGCTGCTCCCTGCTCGTGTGCGGTAAGAATGTGATTGATTTTTCCGCCGTACTTGTACAGTGCGTCATATATGTTAAGAACCGAGCCGCCCGGGTAACCGAAAACGGTGTCAACGCCCTGTTCAAGAAGAACTTCGATTATAGCTCTTGCACCTGTCATTTTCATTTTAATTCCTCCTGTAAGATAGCTTGAAATGTTCCGAGCGGTGGGGCGAAAATGTTCAAAAAAATCTCCGTCTCACAAAAGAGACGAAGATTAAAAACTCCGTGGTACCACTCTTATTGCCTGAATAAATCAGACCGCTCAGCGCATCGGGCAAAAAGCCGAATGCAGGCCCCCGTTAACGGAGGGAATCCGTCGCTCCTACTTGCCCAGCGGCGTTCAGATTGAAGCTGATGGGGTGACATTCGCATGATTTTCGCAGCCGCCTCGCACCTGCCGGCGGTTCTCTGAATACTCCAATCAGGTTACTATCCCCGTCATTGCCTTTAAAATATTAAGTTTATGCTATCACGTTTAAAAAGGTTTGTCAATACAAAAAGATGTGCATAAATGCGCTGTGTGAAAATTTTTGTAGAAAAGAGTAATATAATATGGCTGTTATACTCCGTTTTGCCGGTGATATTAAGGTAAAAATTAAGATTTTCAGGGAATTATCTGTAAAAAACTGATTTTTTTTTCAATAAATTTCAAAAAAAGTTCATCAATGCACCTTTAAACATTGTATAATTGAAACGGAAAATACAGTAGGAGGGTTTTATATGACTACCGAAAAAATACTTGTTGTTGATGACGATGTCAACATCTGCGAACTTTTAAGATTATACCTTGAAAAAGACGGTTACAGCGTAATAATTGTAAATGACGGAATGGAGGCAATTTCCGCTTTTCAGGACAGTAAGCCGGATCTTGTACTTCTTGACATAATGCTTCCGAAGCTTGATGGATGGCAGGTTTGCCGTGAAATAAGAAAGACCTCCGATACTCCCATAATCATGCTTACCGCAAAGGGTGAAACTTTCGATAAAGTTCTCGGCCTGGAGCTTGGAGCTGACGACTATGTTGTAAAGCCCTTTGATGCAAAAGAGGTTGTAGCGAGAGTAAAAGCGGTTCTCAGAAGAAGCGGAAGCAATCCAACCGATACCGTAAAAGAGGTCCGTTACGATAAGCTTGTAATTAACCTTACAAATTATGAGCTGAGAGTTAACGGGGAGCAGATTGACACTCCTCCCAAAGAGCTTGAGCTTATATACCACCTTGCAAGCAATCCGAACCGTGTATTTACCCGTGACCAACTTCTTGATGAGGTATGGGGCTTTGACTATTACGGCGATTCGAGAACCGTTGACGTTCATGTTAAACGTCTTAGGGAAAAGCTTGAGGGCGTTTCAGATAAATGGACCCTTAAAACTGTTTGGGGCGTAGGCTATAAATTTGAGACCCACGACTGATTAAAATTTCAGGAGGGTTACAAATGTCAGCCAATAACAGCAAGAGAAAGAATATATTTACAAAATATTTTACCGTTATATCTTTTATCGTATTTGTATGTCTGGCAGTGGTGGGAACTTTTCTGTTGTTTTTTATTTCGGACTACTGGCAGAAGGAAAAAGCAGATCTGCTCAGTGAAAATGCAAAAAGTATTTCTCAGAGTATGTCAAGCTTAATTGAAAGCGAGACTATAGAGGCGGACAGAATGCAGACTTATCTGCTTATGTACCATTCTATGAAGCTTATTTCCACCGCAATAGATGCCGATATTTTTATATGTGATACGAGCGGCGATGTGGTAGTTTGCGGAGACTCTGCGGACTACCCTCATCTTGTACAGGATTGTCCGGTTCACGGCGATATGAAGGTGCCTGAAAGCATTCTTACATCCAATCTGACAAAGGGACAGGCAGAGCTTACAACTCTCGGCGGAGTATACAGTACACCTCGTCTTACCGTAGGCGAAACGGTTATGTTCCATGGAAGACCGGCGGCTTATGTTTTTGCTATACAGTCGAATAACGCTAGCGTAAGACCTTATATTTTGGATATACTTAAAATGTTTTTATTTTCGGCTTTGTTTTCCCTTATAATAGCCTTTATCGCAGTTTACATTCTTACCTATAATATGGTAAAGCCTCTGAGGGATATGTCAAAAGCCACGAAGGCTTTTTCAAAAGGAGATTTCACATACAGGGTAAAGGTCAGGGGTAACGATGAGCTCAGCGACCTTTCCGAAGCCTTCAACACCATGGCTAAATCCCTGGGAGTACTGGAAGCTTCAAGAAGGAGCTTTGTGGCCAATGTATCCCACGAGCTTAAAACGCCGATGACGACAATCGGCGGATTTATAGACGGAATCCTTGACGGAACAATTCCGCCGGAAAAGGAAGAGTATTATCTCAAAAAAGTTTCCGATGAAATCAGAAGACTTTCAAGGCTTGTTATGACAATGCTGAATATGTCTAAGATAGAGGCGGGCGAGCTTAAAATTAAGCCTTCAAGGTTTGATATATCTCAGCGGATATTCCAGGTGCTTATAGCTTTCGAACAGAATATCGACAAAAAGCACATAGAGATAAAAGGCCTTGATTCTATGGAGAGCGTTTTCGTAGAAGCTGATGAAGATATGATTCATCAGGTTATATATAATCTTGTAGATAACGCCGTTAAGTTTACTCCGGAGAACGGATATATAGCTGTTTCGGCTGTTACCGACAACGACAAGGTGATTGTGAGAATACGCAATTCCGGCGAGGGAATAGCCTCAGAAGAGGTAAGTCGTATTTTTGAGCGCTTCTATAAGGTGGATAAATCCAGAAGCTTTGATGTAAAAGGAGCGGGCCTCGGCCTTTATATTGTCCGCAGTATAATTGATATGCACGGTGGACAGATAACGGCAAACAGCCAGGTTGGAGAGTACACCGAGTTTGTATTCTGGCTTCCGGTACATTTTTCCGGTAACTGAGGATTTTATTAAAAATTTGTTTACCATATAAATATAGTTATGTAAAAACCGTAGTCTATTATTTACCCATAAACTACACAGGAGGGATTCCCTATGAATGAATGGGATAACAACTATAATAATAATTCATCCGGTTCGGATAACACAACGCCGGAGGAGAATTTTACAAAGCAAAATGCAGATGAAGCTACTGAAGAAAAGGAAGTTGTAATCGAAAATCCATATGAGAGCAAAGAAAAAAGCTTTACTTCCGGCAGTTCTTCAAGCAGCAGTTATAATGCGTATCAAAATAGATATTCAAATACAGGATATCAGGGCTATAATAATCAGACCTACGGTTACCCGGCACCTCCCGTACCTGAGGAGCCTGAAAAGAAAAGCAAAGGTCCGAAAGTAGCAGTTGCTCTTGTGATAATCCTTTCCATTGTAGCCGTTGTCGCCATGATTTTAGGCGTAATGGGTGTTCAAAACCGTGAAGAAGGAAAAACGGATAATGGAAATAACAATTCCCCAACTCTCAGCCTAGAAGAATCTCAGGGTGAAGGTGAAATTTCTGAGGACGGAGTTTCTTCGGTCAGTGTTGCAGAGGATGTAAGACAATCCGTTGTAGGCGTTACAGTTTATCTGGATAATCAGGTGGTAAGCGAAGGTTCCGGTATAATTATGGATTCAAGCGACACTAAGTACACCTATATCATCACCTGTGCTCACGTTATAAATATGAACAGCAGTGCAATAGAGGTTCAGCTTCTCGACGAGACAACCTATAGAGCTTCTATTGTAGGTTACAGCACAAGGGACGATATCGGAGTTCTTAAAATCGAGGCTCAGGGACTTCACGCTGCAAAGTTTGCCGATTCCGATGACCTTAAGGTAGGCGAAAGAGTCTACGCTGTCGGTAACCCCGGCGTATCAGAGTTCTTCGGTTCCTTTACAGGCGGCTTTGTTTCGGCTATTGACCGTCCGATTTCCACAAACTCAATCGGATATACCATGAAGTGCATCCAGCACGATGCAGCCATTAACCCCGGCAACTCTGGAGGTGCTCTTGTAAACAGCAACGGCTATGTTGTAGGTATCAACTCCTCTAAGATTGCCAGTGAGGAATATGAAGGTATGGCTTTCGCAATTCCGATTACTTCTGCAAAGAAAGTAATTGATTCAATCATTGCCAACGGATATGTTCCAAATCAGCCGAAGCTTGGTATAACTTATTCTGCCGCATCTCAGAATCAGACCTATTCAATGATAGTTCAGCTTCAGAAGCTTCCGGCAGGTACAATTATTGTACGTGAAATACAGGATGACAGTTCCCTTGTGAACACTGACCTCAAGGCAGGCGATATGATTACCGCAGTTAACGGTAAAGAGATGACTTCTTCAAATGTACTGGCTGAGGTTATCGAAAACAGTAAGGTAGGAGATAAAATTACTCTTTCCGTGTGCAGAGTTGACAGGAATTTTGATGTTACAACCTTTACCGTTGAAGCCACTCTCGTAGAAGATAAAAGTGATGCTGCCGCAGTTCAGACAAATGCTGAATAAGGGTTTAATTTGCAACTGCAAAGTTAAATAAATATAACGGCTCTGTTTTATGTAAGCAGAGCCGTTTTTTCTATGCAAATGTTTTTATAACATAGTGAATCAAAAGGGAGTAGCCGCAAAAAATGCACATTGATTGTAGAACCATGCACTATATTTCTGTTTGTAGCCCGGATATAAAATCAACGTCTAAACTGCAAGAAGATTTAATATTGATACATGATGCTTTCTTGCTTTATGGTATTGTATCAAGTATAATATTATCGATATCTACAATATATTTGAAGTCGCAATTAGAAAGATTTGCCTAATGTTTACAAATTTTAAAATAGAACCATCGCCTCTAAATAATATAGCCGGTGTTCATCCAGTAGCTCTCCGTGAAGCGATGGCGCTTGTGCCGGGAAATAAATTTACTGAAATTTTCAGGATGTTTTTATCTGAAAATACCTGCATTTATCAGTGACTTTTGTTTTTCACTTGTTTCATAAGGCATTCTATAAAGCAAAAAGAATAATGGTGTAAGCTGAATTTCTACAAATAGAATCAAATAGTTTTCATATATAGACCTTAAGAAAACTTAAATTGAGAGGATGCGGAGGAAAACTATGGAAGATTTATCATTATTTAACATTGTGGGAAATGCTCGGGAGCAGACTAAAATGCGGTCATCAGGAAAATTGGATGTTGTTAAAACGGAATTTTCTGATGCTGAAACATTATCTTGGCAGGAATTGTTTTCCGGATTCGACACTTTATACGCTGTTACATACTCTTCCGGAATAGGATTTGTCTATAAGCTCCTTGATATGTTTGAGCAGGCGGAAATTATATTCGGCTGCGATGAGATTATTTCCTACTCTTTACAGGAAATCATGGCCTATCAGTGCAAAATCGTAGAGCGGATGCGTGAGACCGCCGGTAAAATGAAACTGAATTTAGTTTCTCGCATAGAGGATGGAACGCTGCGATTGTTTGTGGCACGCAGTGTGCTGTCCCATGAAAAAATCTATTTACTTTCCGCCCGTGACGGACGTAAAAGGGTCATTATGGGTTCTGCCAATATGTCGTATTCTGCTTTTAGCGGACGTCAACGGGAAAACATATGCTATATGGACGGGGAACGTGCCTATGATTGGTACTGGGACTGCTATTGTCAGCTGCGTGAGGATAGCACCGATCAAATTGCTCGTGAAACACTCCTGTGCGCGGATGACGGAGAAAATTTGGAAGAGCTTCCTATTGCCAGAACAATCCGCACAAAAAAAGCGCTGGTACTACAGCCTATAGAAGAGGCAAAGCAGGAAGTGCGTTTCGTTTTGGACGTTAAAAATCTGGCTGCTAAATTTGCTCCGTCCGTACCAAAGCCTGATAAAAATGGTAAATTGATGCTTTCACCGGAAAAAATCAAGATTGTTCGACGTCAGGTGGTTTCCAGTCAGACCAAGGAAAAAGAGCTGCAAAGCGAGTATCCGCAGCTTGAGGTGTTTCCAGATGAAGGGTTGGTTAGGCTTAACGGCACCGATTTGAATTTAAGACCGTTGGAGGAGGAAATTGAAAAAGACGTTTCACTTTTCCTGAAATATATGGAAGGCTACGAAAAGTTTCACGGAGATGTCACGGGGATGCAGCGCCGTTATTTTGAGTTTGCAAATTGGTTTTTCTGTACCCCTTTTATGGCCTGTATGAGGGATATGGCAGTGCGCTATAATCAAAATTTACTTCCGTATCCTGTTTTTGGCCTTGTCTATGGGCAGAGTAAAGCGGGAAAAACCAGTTTTTTGGAAACACTGCTTAAAATGATGATAGGGCAGAAAACGAAAATATCCGCTCCGGATTTTACCCGTTCCAGTATAGAGAGCTTAAAACGCACAGTAAAAGGCGCACCGATTATCGTAGACGATCTGACAAATACTCGTTTTAATCAGCACGCTATTGAAACAATCAAAAATGACGATTTCGGAGTTGTAGACGGTCTGCTAAATTATCCCGCAGTGGTCATCAGCGCCAATGAGGATGTAAAAGCAGTTGCACCGGAAGTAATTCGTCGAACGGTGATATGTCGTGTGCAGGCAGGCCTTACCAATACTGAAGTTATGCGCAGCAGCGTAGTGCGTACGGTGCAGCGTGAGGTGGGAACTGCGTTTTATAGGGAGTACCTGCGCCGTATGCTTGAGATTGTGTCCGACTTGCTGGAAGAAATGAAAGACGATGCTTCGGAAAGCGCACCGGATATTTTAGCAGAATCATCCCATGTACTGATAGATATTTTTAATAAGTATTCTCAAGAGGAATTGCCGGATTATAT
>CAUDRD010000032.1 GCA_958451705.1 uncultured Oscillospiraceae bacterium | reverse complement strand
GAGGTAAAGGAACGCCTTAACAAAACCGGCGGAACACCTTTTTACTGTACCGATATAGACGCTGAAATTGTGGGAGAGGTTGCTCTTCCTGCGTCTGCAGTAAACAATCTTCGCCGAGAAGGTCTCGAAAAGCTTGAAATGGAACTGGGCAGAATAAAAACCATACCATTTGATAAAAAGAAAATTTCAATATCACCCCATATGTCCGGAAAAGTAAGGAATATCTACCGTTTCTCTTCACCTTATCAGGTTCCCAAAAAGGTGATTGAAGAAAGGGAAAGCCTTGTTTTTGTACCCCTTCAAAAATGGCGTGAAGGACTCGAAAAAATCGGTCCTGTCCGTTTGGGAGTAGAGGTTCCAAGAGGAATGTTCGGTAAGGAGCAGACAATAAATCGTATGCTTTCCGAAGCTTTTGCAGGGGGAGTAAAAAAAGCTCTTTGCGGAAATATAGGTTCAGTGCGCCTTGCCCGTGAAGCCGGATTTAAGGTATATGGTGATTTCGGACTTAATATAATGAATACGCTGAGCCTTGAAGAAGCCGAAAAAATGGGCGTTTCCGCCTGTGTGATGTCCTTTGAGATGACTTTGGGAGCTGTTGCCGAAGCAGGAGGACGGCTTCCGAGAGGAATAATAGTTTACGGAAGACTTCCCCTTATGCTTACAAGAAACTGTCCCGCCGCAAACGGAAAAGTCAAGTGTGACAAATGCGGCGGCCACGGAACAATTACCGACAGAAGGGGAACTGTTTTCCCTGTTATGTGTAATTTCGGGTGCAGTGAGCTGCTGAACTCAAGACCTCTTTACATGGGGGACAGACTCCGTGAAATATCAAATGTGGATTTCAGAATGTTCCGTTTTACCGACGAAACAAAGGAAGAAGCAGAGCGAGTGCTTTTAGCTTACGAAAAAGGTGAAAAGCCGAAAGGTGAATTTACTAGAGGACTTTATTACAGAGGTGTTGAATAATTTGGAGATAATAAAAATAAAAAAGCTCAGTGAAAAGGCAGTTGTGCCCACACGGGCTACCCAAGGCAGTGCTGGAATGGATTTATGCGCCTGCATTGAAGAGGGAATAACTCTCAAAGGCGGAGAAACGGCACTTGTTCCTACGGGAATAGCTGCACAGATTCCTAATGGTTTTGGACTTTTCATTTTCCCCAGGAGCGGGCTTTCCATAAAGCATGGCATAGGGCTTTTAAACTCAGTGGGAGTTGTGGACAGCGACTACCGAGGAGAAATTAAAGTGGGAGTAATCAATCAGATTTCCGAAAGCTATACAATTGAGCCAGGTGAGAGAATAGCCCAAATGGTGCTTATGCCTGTCGCTGCTGCTGATACCGTTGTGGTTGACAGCCTTGATGAAACCGAAAGAGGCGAAGGCGGATTCGGTTCCACAGGAAGAAGATAAGGCGGTGATATAAGTGGAGCTTATACTTGCGTCAGGTTCTCCCAGAAGAAAAGAGATACTGGAAAATATGGGATACCGCTTTACCGTCAAAACCTTTGGATGCAGCGAGGATCTTGAAGATGGCACGGAGCCTAAAGATGCCGCCGGGATTTTGGCTAAAAGAAAAGCACTTGCGGCTTTTGAAAAACTTAAGGAAAGCGGAAAGACGGATTTTACCGTTGTGGGCTCCGATACAGTTGTAGCCTCTGACGGAGAGATTTTAGGGAAACCTGAAAATAAAACTGATGCTGTGCGTATGCTTTTAAAGCTGTCCGGCAAAACTCACAGCGTGTATACAGGCGTATGCGTAAAAAACGAAAATTACGAAGAGGTTTTCGTAAACGAGACTCAGGTGGAATTTTATCCCCTCACGGAAGATATGTGCCGCAGATATGTAGAAACCGGAGAGCCCATGGATAAAGCCGGAGCCTACGGTATACAGGGCTTGGGGAGCGTACTCGTCAAGGGAATAAACGGTGATTTCTTCTCGGTTATGGGACTGCCTGCTGCACAGACAGCCAGAGCTTTGAAAAATGCCGGAATAGTACCGGAAAATGAAATAATCTGATGAATTTTGAATGCAAATTAGTGAATGATACATATTTTTGATATGTAAAAAGCCCTTAAATTTAAGCTGAACACAGTGCAACAAGACAAGAAAAGTGAATATTTTTTTATAAAAAAGTAAAAAATTAGTTTCAATTTTACTTAAACTGTTGAGAAACAAGCGCTTGTGGGTTATAATAACAGTTGTTATTGTCAAAAATGCAGTTATGGGGTTTTGTACTTAATCCCGAAGTGAAAGGAGTAAACCAAAATGTTATTTTCTCAGGACATAGGAATTGACCTTGGTACTGCGAATACTCTTGTTTTTGTAAAGGGAAAAGGAATTGTTATAAGAGAGCCTTCAGTTGTTGCGGTTGACGTGCGCTCAAATCCTCCCCGCGTTGTTGCGGTCGGAACAGAGGCTAAAGAGATGATCGGCCGTACACCCGGTTCAATTATCGCAAAGCGTCCCCTTAAAGACGGAGTTATTGCAGATTTCGATATGACATCAGATATGCTTAAAGCCTTCATTCGCCGTGCAATAAGCACCTCTCCCTTCAGCAAGGCAAGGGTTATGATCTGTATGCCTTCAGGTGTAACAGGCGTTGAAAAGCGTGCTGTTCATGACGCCGCCAGAAGTGCAGGCGCAAAATATGTAAGCCTTATTAAAGAGCCCATGGCCGCAGCTATCGGTGCAGGTCTTCCTGTAGGCGAAGCTACCGGAAGCATGGTTGTAGATATCGGCGGCGGTACCGCTGAGGTTGCGGTTATTTCTCTGGGAGATATAGTAACCTCCTGCTCTGCAAGAGTTGCCGGCGACGATTTCGATGAGGCTATTATTTCCTACATTAAGAAAAAGTATAATCTGCTTATTGGTGAAAGAACAGCAGAGGATATTAAAATTAAAATCGGTTCCGCATATCCTTACGAGGGTGAGGGCGGAATGGACGTTAAGGGACGTAACCTGATGGACGGACTTCCCAAGAACATCGAGATTTCCGCTGAAGAGATCCGTGAGGCTCTTGCAGATCCGGTAAATCAGGTTCTTGATGCAATCCGTTCAACTCTTGAGAAAACTCCCCCCGAGCTTTCAGCCGACATCATTGACCACGGCATTATGCTCACCGGCGGCGGAGCTCTTCTCAGAGGTCTCGATAAGCTTATCTCAGAAGAGACAAAGATGCCCGTTCACGTCGCAGAGAATCCTCTCGACTGTGTTGTTGATGGTACAGGCAAATGCCTTGAGAAAGATATGCTCAGCCTTACCTCAAATAAGAACTTTGACAGCAGAGACTAATGCTTTCTGCTAAAATAAAATAATGTACCGTGAGGGATAGTTATGCGTGAATTTTTCCGCAGTACCCGTCTTAAAGTGCTTGCAGCCGTTTTAGCCGTTGTTGTTGTGGCGTCTATTGCGGCGGCAGCCTCGCATAACGGCACATCTGTTTTGTCCTCTGCACTGGGAACGGTATTCGGGCCTGTGCAGAGGCTTTCGGCTTTTGTGTCGGAAAAGATAGGGGAAATAGGCGGTGGTTTTGTATCTGCCGGAACATATAAAAAACAGGTTGAAGATCTTCAGAAGCAGGTCGAAGACTATCAAAAGCAGCTTGTGGACTATGAAAAGGCCGTAAAGGAAAATCTTCATTATGAAGAGTTCTTAGGGGTAAAGGAAGAGCACAACGACTTTATTTTTGAATCGGCCAGAGTAATAAGCCGTGATACGGCGGATATGTTTTATTCCTTTGTTATAAACAAGGGCACAAACGACGGCGTAGCGGTAAACGATCCCGTTATCTCCGGAGAGTATCTTGCGGGAGTTATAGTAAAAACAGCTCCCACCTATTCCGTTGTAAAAACGGTTCTTGACCCACAGGTAAGCGTCGGAGCCTATGAAATAAGAACAGGTGAAAGCGGATTTGCCTCAGGCGACACTGAGCTTTCCCTTCAGGGACTTATTAAGCTTTCGGGAATCGAAAGCGAAACCGCTATTGCAACGGGAGGTATAGTTTCCACTTCCGGCATTGGCGGAGTTTATCCCCGTGACCTTATTATAGGAACAGTTACTGAAATTAAAGACAACACTCACGATATTTCATCCTATGCCGTTATAAAACCTGGCGTTGACGTTTCAAAGCTTGACGCGGTTTTCGTAATTACCGACTTTGAAGGTCAGGGCATAACGACGGACGGCGATAGTTCGGCAGAATAAGGCGGCATAAGACCGCCTGGTTTGGAGTAAAGTCCATGTTATATCTTAGAGAAAACAAAAACTTAATTATAAGACGTGCCATTTCGCTGGTGTTTATATTCTGCTGTTTTCTTCTTCAAAGCAGCGGAGTGTGGATTCCCGATATTTTCGGTGTAAACGCATTTATATTAATTCCGGCGGTTGTATGTATTGGGATGTTTGAGAGAGAAACCTGGGGGGCAATAGCGGGTCTTTTTGCAGGTATGCTTTGGGACAGTATTGCTGCACGGGGACAGGGGTATCATGCGGTAGTACTCATGGTTACGGGATTTCTCTGCGGATTTCTCGTACGCTACATGATGAGAAATAATTTTATGTCGGCTCTTTGTCTTTGCGGGGGAATAACCATTATACACAACGTCGTTTTCTGGCTGTTCTACTTTGTCTTTGCCAGAATTGACGGTGTACTTTTCCCGCTGTGGAGAATTTATCTGCCGTCGGTAGCTTATACACTTTTGTTCCTTCCGATTATGTATTTCCCTGTTCGAGCTGTGGCAAAAGCCCTGCGACGTGAGCCTATGGGAAGGGAATCTGAGGAAGAATAGCACTTGGAGGTGCCCCATGAAAACCAAGCATAAGGCAAATTTAAAGCTAAGACTTTATATTTTAGTCGGAATAATACTTTCTTCCTTTCTCGTTTTTGCGGGACGTATGGTCGGTGTTCAGGTAATAGATTATGAAGAGTATGCTCAGGCTGCAAATTCTACAGTGAGAAGAAATGTAGAGGTTGAGGCTGCAAGGGGCGAAATTCTCGACAGAAACGGCAGTCCTCTTGTTGTAAACCGTCAGGGAAATTCTCTGATATTTGACGCCGCATACTTTCCCTCTTCCAGCGAACAGGAAAGCCGCAACGAGATAATACTTTCTCTTATAAATCTTATGAAAACTCAGGGCGAAGAGTGGAACGATACCCTTCCTCTCGTGTTCGGTTCAGACGGAAAAATCGCATTTAAAGAGGATTCCGATAGTGAAATAGAATACCTTAAATCAAAGGATATGCTTCATCTTAACGATTACGCTACGGCTCAGAACTGTTTTGACGCTCTTGTTAAGAAGTATTCTCTCCAGAAGTACAGTCAAACCGATGCGAGAAATATCGCCTCCGTCTGTTTTGGTATGGCTATGAATTTGTTTTCCGTAAGTAACCCTTACACTTTTGCCGAAGACGTTTCAACTGAGACTGTTTCAAAAGTTAAAGAGAACGGAACTTTTTATAAAGGAATTGACGTTGAAGTTGTGCCTTACAGAGAGTACGTTGACGGAACCCTTGCTCCTCATGTAATAGGCAGAGTCGGTGCCCTTGACGCAGATGAATATGCTGAGAAAAAGGACGACGGCTACAAGATGGACGACCTTATCGGTAAGGACGGAATAGAAGCGGTTATGGAGGAATATCTCCGTGGAGAAAACGGCAAAAAGACCGTTACCACCGACAGCGAGGGCAATGTTTCCACCGAATACACGCAGGACCCGGTTCAGGGCAACACAGTTATCCTTACAATTGACAAAAATCTTCAGACTGCGGCAAACAAAGCTATTGCCGAAGTGGTTGAAGACCTAAAATCAAAGGGATATTCCAATTCAGCAGGTTCAGTTGTAGTTATGAATGTTAATACAGGAGAGGTTCTGGCCTGTTCTTCATATCCTACCTATGATATTTCAACATACAGCGAAAACGCCGCTAAACTTAACAGCGATGCTGGAGCTCCTCTTTGGAACAGAGCTTTGCTCAGCGCCTATGCTCCAGGCTCAACATTTAAACCCCTCATGGGACTTGCAGGCCTTGAAGAGGGAATTTTAACAAAGAGTACCACTTTCCACTGCAACGGTTCATACTGGCGTTTCCCGAACCAGTTCTATTGCCTTGAAAATAACGGAGACATAAACGTGGTTCACGCTTTGGAACATTCCTGCAACGTTTTCTTTTACGAAACAGGCTATCAGCTGGGTATAGATAAAATCAATTATTATGCTTCAAAAATGGGATTTGGACAAAAAACGGGAATAGAGCTTCCGGAAGTTTCAGGTATGGTTGCCAACCCCGAAGAATTTGCTCAGAACCACGCCGGCGCACAGTGGATGGTCGGTGATACCGTACAGGCTTCTATTGGTCAGTCTGATACACTTGTTACCCCAATTCAGCTTGCAACATACTGTGCAACTATCGCTAACGGTGGCACAAGATATGTTCCCCACATTGTAAAAAGCGTAAAGAGCTATGATTACAGTTCTACCATTTTGGATAAACAGCCTCAGGTTGCTTTGGAAACAGGATTTTCTCAGGAAAATCTTGGCATAATAAAAGAGGGTATGTCCCTTGTTTCCGAATATGTCGGAAGTGCAACTCATGTATATCTTGACAATTATGAGCCTAAAATAGCATGTAAAACAGGTACAGCTGAAGTTTATGCTCAGAAGGACGGAAAACTTCAGAAGCAGACAAACTGTTTCCTTATAACCTTTGCTCCTTTTGATGATCCTCAGATTGCCATAGCTGTTTCTGTTGAAGATGCAAAGAACAGCTCTTATACAGCTAAAGTTGCAAAAGCGATATACGACGCATACTTTAACGATACTTCAAGCATTGAACCTACTCAGCAGGTAGGACAGCTTCTTTATTGATAAAGCAAAAAGTTTATTTTAATTAAACTTACAGGGTGGTGCTAAAATGGCAAAAAAAATAGCAGTGGTTTCCGGTAAGGGCGGAACGGGAAAATCCACCCTGTGTACACTCCTTGCAGAAGTAATGACGGGGAACGGCAAAAAAGTGCTCCTTGCCGATTGTGACAGCGGCCTGGGAAGCCTTGACATTATGCTGGGTGTTCAGGAGAAAGTCCTGTATAACTGGGGCGATGTTATATGCGGAGCCTGCCGCTGTGAGGATGCCGTTACTCAGGTTACATCCTTTTGCTCTCTTTTAGCCGCACCCTTATCCTGGGACGACAGGTTTACTCCGGAGGCTTTTCACGAAGTTTTGTTAAACTATGAAGACAGCTTTGATTATATTTTAATTGACGCTCCCGCTGGTACGGGCAGAGGTTTCCGTCTCGCCGCCGCAAACGCCGATATGGCCCTCTTGGTGGCAGCGGCGGAAACAGTGAGTATCAGAAGCTGCCGTTCGGCGGCGGATAGGCTCTATGAAATGGAGATACCTGAGATTTACCTTATTTTGAATAAATTCGACTGCTGGGAGACAAAGCACGGTGCAAGCCTTGATATAGATTCCGTAATAGACGGAACAGGAGTTCAGCTCAGAGGCATTATTCCTTACAGCGCCGATGCAGCGCAGCTTTCAATGTACGGCAGAGCAATCCCTAAAAAGACAAAAATGTATGCCGCAGCAGAGAGAATTATGAAAAGACTTGAAGGAGAAGATTTGCCCCTTAAAAGGCTTGAAAAAATATAGAAAATATGATAGTATTAGTTGAATTAGTGAAAAAAATCAATAATTGGAGGGGATAGAGTATGAATATTGCTATAACGGCACACGACGCAAAGAAAGAATTAATGGTTCAGTTTTGTATTGCATACTGCGGAGTTTTAAGCAGACATAAGCTTTGCGCAACAGGAACAACTGGCAAAATGGTATCCGAAGCAACCGGACTTGAAATACAGAAATTCCTCAGCGGAGCACAGGGAGGCGACCAGCAGATTTCAGCGAGAATTGCGTGCAACGAGATAGATTTGCTCCTTTTCTTCCGCGATCCGCTTAACCCCAAGGCAGGGGAGCCTGACGAGGCAAGCCTTCTCAGACTTTGCGACGTTCACAATATACCTGTTGCTACAAATATAGCTACTGCGGAGGCGCTCATACACAGCCTTGACAGAGGCGACCTTGATTGGCGTGATATAGTAAATCCAAAGTCATAATATAAAATGGCATTGATGAGGAAGAGTAGATAAATAAAACCTTTCAGAGAACGGTACATTTTGCTGTGAGTGCCTAAGGTTGAGTTTAACGAAAGACGCCCTCGGAGTCTATCGCTTTTCAGCGACGTTTCCTGCGTTAAAGGATTAAGAGGAGCTCAAAAGCTCAAAAAAGGGTGGCACCACGGAGAATGTACCTTCGTCCCTTAGTCGGGACGGAGGTTTTGTTTTTATTATTAAAGAAAAAGGATGATTTTATGGCACTGCTTACAAAGGCAATTAGGGGAACACAGGATTTGCTTCCCGCTGAAAGTTATAAACAGCAATATGTTGAAGGCGTAATGCTGGACGCTGCAAAGCGTTTCGGCTTCCGTGAGATGAGAACACCTGTTTTCGAGCACACGGAGCTTTTCCAGCGCTCTGTAGGTGATACAACCGACGTTGTGCAGAAAGAGATGTATACCTTCACCGATAAAGGCGACCGCTCAATTACACTTCGTCCTGAGGGTACAGCCGGAGCGGTAAGGGCATTTCTGGAGCACGGACTTCACAATGAGCCGCTTCCCGTAAAAATCTGCTATCTCACTTCCTGCTACCGCTATGAAAAGCCCCAGGCAGGCAGACTCAGAGAATTCCACCAGTTTGGCGTAGAGTGCCTTGGTGCAGCTGAGCCGGAGGCTGATGCAGAGGTTATAGCTCTTGCAAAGGATGTGTTTGATACACTCGAAGTAAAGGGACTCAAGCTTTTTATTAACTCAATCGGCTGTCCCCAGTGCCGCCAGAAATATCAGCAGGCATTGAAGGAGTATTTTGAAAGCCACCGTGAAGAGCTTTGCGAAACCTGTCAGGAGAGACTTGAGCGAAATCCCATGCGTATTCTCGACTGCAAGAGCCCCATTTGTTCCGAAATCGCTTCAAAGGCTCCCGTTGTTTTAGACTATATCTGTGACGACTGCCGTGAGCACTTTGAAAAGGTCAAAAAATACCTTGAGGCAATGAATATCGAATATGAGATAGATCCCACAATCGTAAGAGGTCTCGACTACTATACAAGAACCGTTTTCGAGTTTGTATCTCAGGACATCGGCGCACAGGGTACAGTTTGCGGCGGCGGACGCTACGACGGACTTGTAGAAGAGCTTGGAGGACCTCACATTCCGTCCCTGGGCTTCGGCATGGGCATTGAAAGGCTTATGCTTCTGCTTAAATCACAGCAGACTCCCATGCCGGAAGATGAGCGCTGCGATATATTTATCGCTGCCGCTGATGAAGAGGCAAAGCTTTTCGCAGTAAAGCTTGCTTCCGATATAAGAGGAGACGGACTCACCGCTCTCTACGATGTAACGGGACGTTCAATTAAGGCTCAGATGAAATATGCAAATAAGCTCAATGCAAAGTATACCGTCGTAATCGGCTCCAGAGAGCTTGAAAGCGGCGAGGCAGCCATTAAAGATATGGATACAGGCGAAAGTATCACAGTAAAGCTCGATACATTGGGTGAAGATTTTATGGGCATAAGCGTACAGCAGGCTGTAAAGGGGCTCGGTGACGGAATAGAATTTGCCGAGGGCATTGATTTAAATTCTCTTTTTATGGGAGGTAACAAATAATGGAATTTATGACAGGACTTAAAAGAACCGACTACTGCGGCACTCTCACTGCAAAGGATGTGGGCAGAGAGGTAACGGTATTCGGCTGGGTTCAGCGCCAGAGAGATTTAGGTGCGCTGATATTTATTGATTTGAGAGACAGAACAGGTATCGTTCAGCTTGCTTTTGACGACAATACCGACAGAGCTGTTTTCGATAAAGCCTTTTCCGCCAGAAGCGAATATGTTTTAGGGGCAAAAGGCGTTGTGAGAGAGAGAAGCTCAAAAAACCTTGAAATTCCCACAGGTGAAATTGAAATCGAGGTAACTGAGCTGAGAATCCTTGCAAAAAGCGAAACTCCTCCCTTTGAAATTGTGGAAAACTGTCAGACTTCGGAGCTTACAAGGCTCAAGTACCGCTATCTTGATTTACGCCGTCCCGACCTTCAGAGCAATATTCTCATGCGCCATAAAATCACAAAAATTGCAAGAGATTACTTTGATGAAAACGGATTTATTGAGATAGAGACACCTATGCTCATTAAGTCAACTCCCGAGGGAGCAAGAGACTTCCTTGTACCCAGCCGTATTCATAAGGGTACATTCTATGCTCTTCCCCAGTCACCTCAGCTCTATAAGCAGCTTTCCATGGTTGCAGGCTTTGACAGATATATGCAGATTGCAAGATGCTTCCGTGACGAGGACCTCCGTGCAGACCGTCAGCCTGAGTTTACACAGATTGACCTTGAAATGTCATTTGTGGATATGGAAGATGTCCTTGCAGTAGGTGAGGGCTTCATGAAGAGAGTTTTCAAAGAGGCTCTCGATGTTGATATTCAGCTTCCCCTTCCGAGACTCACATATAAAGAGGCAATGGAGCGTTACGGTTCCGATAAGCCCGATACACGTTTTGCAATGGAGCTCTGCGACCTTACGGATATTGCGGCGAACTGTGGTTTCGGCGTATTCAAAGGAGCAGTTGAAGCAGGAGGAAGCGTAGGAGCCATAAACGCAAAGAACGGTGTTTCAAAGCTTACAAGAAAAGAGATAGATAAGCTTACAGAGTATGTAAGAGGCATCGGTGCAAAGGGACTTGCATGGGTGAGACTTACTCCTGACGGCATGACTTCTTCTTTTGCAAAGTTCATGACAGAGGATGAAATGGCCGAGATCATGCAGAAGACAGGGGCTGAAACAGGGGACGTAATCCTTATTGTGGCGGACTCCAAAAAGAGCCTTGTGCTTTCCGTTCTCGGCGCACTTCGCCTTGAAGTTGCCAATAAGCTTGAAATTGAGAGAAAGGGATACAATCTCCTCTGGATTACCGAGTTCCCATTCTTCGACTGGGACGAGGATTTACAGCAGTTTGTAGC
>CAUDRD010000031.1 GCA_958451705.1 uncultured Oscillospiraceae bacterium | reverse complement strand
CAATATTATAAATGCAATATTTGATATTTTGTTAACATTGCACCTTTTTTAATTGACTTTTTCTATTTAAATTGATATACTAATAAAAAAGTTATTTCTTTTGGAGGGAGTGTTTATGGCATATCGCATTACTGATTTATGTATAGGATGTACTCTGTGTGCACGAAACTGTCCTGTGGGCGCCATTACCGGTACTGTAAAGCAGAAACATAAAATCGAAGAAAAACGATGTGTTGAATGCGGTGTATGCGGAAATGTCTGCGCTAAAGGAGCCATTGTCAAATCTGACGGTACAACAGCGGAAAAGCTTCCAAAGGATAAGTGCACGATGCAGTGCGTGTGCAATGTGTGTGCTTGCCTGCGGCTTTTCCTGTTTGGAAATTTCATATCCCACAAAGCCTGGGGATCTTGATGTGTTTGCAGTGCTTGTAAAGCCGGAAAAATGCGTCGGCTGCAGTCTCTGTGAAAAAGCATGTCCCTTAGGAGCAATAACTATGAAAGAGGGTGGAGCAAAATGATTCTGCCTATATATGCAAAAATTAATTTAGAAACTGGAAAATGGGAAAAATATTCCATTTCAAAGGAGCTTTTTTCCAATTATCTCGGAGGAAAATCTTTAGGTGCGAGACTGCTTACGGATTTTACGGAGCCCGGTATAGACTGTTTTGCTCCCGAAGCTGTACTTATTGTAAATACAGGACCTATGAACGGAACCGGGGCTCCCAGTTCGGGACGCTTTAATATGACCTTTAAAAATGTACTTACCGGCGGTATTGCCTCTTCAAACTGCGGAGGCACATTCGGTATGCTGCTGAAAAAAGCCGGATTCGATGGGCTTATTATAACAGGAAAGGCTGCTGAGCTTAGCAAGATAATCATTGAGGACGGCGACATACGAATTGAGAAATGTCCGGAGCTTGCAGGACTTAATACTGAAGAAACACAGGAAAAGCTTCCTAAAAGATACGGAAAGCTGGTTATTGGACCGGCTGGAGAAAATCTCGTGAGATATGCTCTTGCTGCAAGTGGTGAACGTGTTGCGGGACGCTGTGGTGCCGGTGCTGTAATGGGAAGCAAAAATTTAAAGGCAATAATCGCTTTCGGAACGAAGGCGGTGGAAAAATATGACCCCGAAGGTTTTGCAAAACATACAAAAAAGTGGGTGGATGCCCTAAAAAAGCATCCTATGACAGGAAACGGTTTACCTAGATACGGCTCTGCGGGACTACTGTCAAAAGCAAACGCTTCCAGTGCTCTTCCCACTCATAATTTTAATAAGGGTCAGTATGAGCACGCTCATGATATAAGCGGAGAAACTCTTGCAGAAACAAAGCTTGTCAGAAACAGCGGATGCGTAAGCTGTCCCATACGCTGTGAGAGAAGAGTCAAAGTTGACGGAAAAGAGGTAAAGGGTCCGGAATACGAAACCCTCTGCCTTTTCGGATCAAATATTGACAGCAACGATTTGGATTTAATTAATGCCATAAACTACGACGCCGATGTTTTAGGTATGGATACAATTTCTCTTGGAGGAACTATCGCTTTTGCCATGGAGCTTCAGGAAAAAGGAATGGCTGATTTCGGGCTTAAATTCGGATGTGTTGAAGATTTACGCAAGGCTATCAGCGATATAGCTTACCGCCGGGGAAAAGTAGGTGAGCTGGCTGAGGGCAGTAAGAGGCTTAGTGAAAAGTATGGCGGAAAAGAGTTTGCCATTCACTCCAAGGGTCTTGAACTTGCCGCATATGAGCCCAGAAGAAGTACAGGTATGGGACTTGGATACGCTACCTCCAACAGGGGAGGCTGCCATCTCAACGGCGGATATCTTGCCCTTATGGAATCGGTAGGAGTTGTAAGCATGAATCCGCAAACTTCAAAGGGGAAGCCTGAGCTTACTGTCTTTTTCCAAAATGCCATGGAGGCCTGCTCTGCGGCAGGATTCTGTCTTTTCACAATGCAGGCTATTGTGCCGTCACTGATTTTTAAATTTGGCTCAGCAAGTTTTGTCAGTAGAGCTTTCGGTCAAGCGCTTCTTTCGGCACGCCCCATTTTGGGTAAGGTTTGGCACTTTATGCCTTGGATTTTGCCTGTAAACATGATGCTTATGCCTCACAGCAAATCCATAAAACTTGCTACAGGAATACCTATGACAATGGGTAAATTTATAACCGTAGGAGAGAGAGGATACAATACTGAAAGACTGTATAATCTTCGTGAAGGGCTTACCTGTGAAGACGATTCTCTTCCCGACCGTCTTACTAAAGTACAACAGGACCCGAAACGGAAGGATACAGTTGTAGATTTAAAAACAATGCTTCCTATTTATTACAAGGTCAGAGGATGGGATTCAAAGGGTGTACCAACGGCTAAACGACTTAAAAAACTTGGAATTCCCGTTCCGGGAAGAAAGGAGGGATGAATTCCATGGCAACGGTACGTT
The DNA here is from genome assembly GCA_958451705.1 of uncultured Oscillospiraceae bacterium. Lineage (GTDB taxonomy): Bacteria > Bacillota > Clostridia > Oscillospirales > Acutalibacteraceae > UMGS263. The sequence goes on along the minus strand of CAUDRD010000031.1, from coordinate 8,648 downwards.
ATTACGGCGAACTTGCCGCAAAAATGGGCATTAAGGAAGAAAATTTCCCAGGAGCAACGGTTTCCCAAGTGCTCTCAAAAATTAAAAAAGCTCACGGTTCGGAACTTTACCATGAGGCTAAGAGATGCCATATAATTGTTGACCACTGTAATGCCGGCAGCGAGAAAGGTTTCCGCACTCCGGTAGAGGAGAACAGCGTTGTGGAATTTGTTCCGGTCTGCGGCGGTGGTTAAAACGGAGGAAGCTGAGAAATGGAAACTGAAAACAGATACGAAAGGCAGATTGATATACCACAAATCGGTACAGAAGGTCAAAAGAAGCTTGCACAATCCAGCTTGCTGGTTGTAGGAGCCGGAGGACTAGGCGCTCCGCTGCTTTATGCTCTTGCCGGAGCCGGTATAGGACATCTGACAATAGTGGACGGAGACTATGTCTCAATGGGAAATTTGAACCGTCAGTTTTTGTATACTCAGGCGGAGATAGGTTTTCGAAAAGCTGATATGGCTGCCGTAAGGCTCAGGAGATTTAATCCCGAAATACAGATCGACGCAATACATCACCATGCACGTCCAAATAACGTAGAGCCACTTGTGGACGGAAAAGATATGGTAATTGTAGCTGCCGATAATATTGCCACAAGGCTGCTTTTAAACAGAGTCTGTGCAAAGCGAAACGTTCCTCTTATTAACGGAGGCGTGGAAGGACTTTATGGAGCTCTTATGGCAATTGAATACGGCAAGACTCCCTGTCTTGAATGCTTTTATGCCCATACTTCGGCAAAAAGGGAAAGCGGAACGGCTCTCGGAGCGGTAAGCTCCGTTATAGCTTCTCTTATGGCAAATACTGCAATAGAAATGCTTCTTGAAAAAAATCCTATTCCCGGTGAGATGCTCCTTTACGACGGAGTTCGTCTCACACTTGAAAAGGTTCCCGTCGCCCGTGACCCAAACTGCCGTATATGTGGTGAAATTAAAAATGATTAAATGTAAACGGAGAGGTGTAAAATGAAAAAAGCGGTTTCGATAGTATTATGTATTATTATGTTGTTTACTCTTGCAGCGTGCGGAGCTTCTGATAAACCGAAAAATGAAGTTATCAGGCTTTCAACGACAACATCGGTTAATGACAGTGGACTTCTGCCTTATTTACAGCCTTATTTTGAAGAGGATACAGGCTATAAACTTGAAATAACCTCTGCCGGAACAGGAGCGGCTATTGAAAAAGGACGCACTGGCGATGCGGACTGTCTTCTTGTTCATGCAAAGGCAAGCGAAGAAGAATTTATAAATGAGGGCTACGGAGTTAAGCGTATTCCGTTTATGTACAATTACTTTGTAATTGTTGGTCCGGCAAATGATCCGGCAGGAGTTAAAAATGCTGCAAACGCAACTGAAGCCTTTAAGAAAATCGCTGAAAGCGGAAAGACACCGTTTATTTCAAGAGGCGATGACTCAGGTACTCACAAAGCGGAGCTCGCCCTTTGGGAAAAAGCAGGTATTAAACCTGAAGGCCAGGATTGGTATATTTCAACAGGTCAGGGTATGGGAGCATCCCTTGTAGTTGCCAGCGAGAAACAGGGATACATATTTACCGATAAGGGAACATATCTCGCCCATGAGAAAAAGGATACTCTTGCACTGCTTATGGAAGAGAGTGAAGAGCTGAAAAATACTTATTCAATGATAGCTGTAAACCCTGAAAAATGGCCTGATACAAATATTGACGGTGCCAATGCATTTATCGAGTGGATGCAGAGCGAAAAGGCAAGCAAGCTTATTGCTGAATACGGAGTCAAAGATTACGGTCAGCCTCTTTTCTTTGTAGGACAGGGCGATGCATGATTTTGCTCAGGCACTGCTGCTGATATTTACCGGAGATAAAGAGCTGTGGGGGATAATATGGGTTACGCTGAGAATGTCTTTTTTCAGCACCCTTTTTTCCTCCTGCATCGGACTGCCTCTTGGAGCAATTATCGGCAGCTGCCGTTTTCCCGGACAGCGTGTATTGCTTCATATAACAAGCACCCTGATGAGCCTGCCTCCCGTGGTGGCAGGCTTGTTGGTGTTTCTGCTTTTATCTCGTTCAGGACCATTGGGACAGTTTCGGCTTCTTTACACAGTTGAAGCGATGGTAATAGCTCAGGTTGTGCTTATAACGCCTATAATTGCCGGCATGACAGCCGCAGTTTTAGAGCGTCAGGCTGAACCGGTTTTGGAGACCTGTGCGGGTCTTGGTATGTCCTTTACCCGAAGTCGCAGAATACTTTTGTGGGACTGCCGCAGTCAGCTTGTAAGCGTTGTGCTGGCAGGCCTAGGCCGTTCCCTTGCAGAGGTTGGAGCGGTACAGCTTGTAGGCGGCAACGTTCAGGGAAAGACACGTGTTATGACTACGGCGATTATGCTTGAAACAAATATGGGCAGGTTTGATTTTGCCCTTGCACTCGGAGTTTTACTTCTCTTTTTGGCTTTCGTTTTAAACATTTTTGCACGCTGGCTGGAAAGGAGGACTCACCGTGAGGTTTGAAAATCTGAATAAGACTTACGGCAGCCGAACGGTGCTGAAAATTCCCTGTCTCGAAGTTACTGAAGGAACAAAGCTTGCTGTGCTGGGTCCCAACGGAAGTGGTAAGAGCACTATGCTTAAAATCCTTGCTGGAGTGATTAAGAACGACGGAGAAAAAACGGTAATTTCCGAATGCGGATATTTGCCTCAAAGAAGCTACGCTTTTGACAGAACAGTTATAAAAAATGTGGAGGCGGCTCTTTGGGATTTATCGCGGGAAAAACGAAGAGAGAAAGCAGAAAAAGCTCTTGAAATAACCGGTATGTTTTCTCTGTCTGAGGCACAGGGGAAGACTTTAAGCGGCGGAGAAATGCAGCGTCTCGCCCTTTCAAGGGTGCTTGTTAGAGAGCCGAAGGTTCTCATTTTAGACGAGCCTACTGCGGCCTGCGATATAGAAAGCGAAACGCTTATTGAATCGGCACTTAGTAAATGGAATGGAACTCTTATTTTTTCAACCCATTCTCCCGCTCAGGCAATTCGCCTTGCAGATAAAGCGATTTTCCTGGAAAACGGCAGAATTGCCGAAGCAGGCGAAACTGTAAAGGTTATAATGGAGCCCGAAAACCCGAGAGTGCGGGAGTATATGAGCCACTGGAGGATAGAATATGCTCAAGGTAATAACCATGTCTCAGGCTAATGAAATATTAAATAGTACATTTAAACGAATTTGTCTTTCTGAAACTGTGCCTCTTTCTGAAAGCTTAGGCAGAGTTTTGGCCGAAGATATAATCGCAGAAGAAAATATCCCTCCCTCAGACCGTTCAATGGTTGACGGTTATGCGGTTAGAGCTGCGGACACTTTCGGAGCATCTGAGGCCATACCCGCTTTGCTGCATCTTGAGGGAGAAATAGTCATGGGCGAATTGCCTGCGGAGCATTTAAAGGATAAAAGTTGTTTTAAAATTCCGACAGGGGGATTTATTCCTGAGGGAGCCGATGCAGCGGTGATGATAGAATATACGGACCTTTTACCTGACGGAACAGTCTGTATAAGAAAGTCTGTAGCTCCCGGGAGTCATCTTGCCCTTTGCGGAGACGATGTGCGTAAGGGGCAGCGCATACTGAAAGCCGGAAGTGTAATTGACGTTGGTGAAATAGGCACTTTGGCGGCAATAGGTCAGTATGCGGTGCCGGTTACGAAAAAAATAAATGTTGCTCTTTTTTCAACAGGTGACGAAATTACTGAAATTGATAAAACCGTTACAGGTGGACAAATGCGTGATGTAAACCGATATGCTCTTAGAGCTTTAATAGAAAAGCTCGGAGGAATAGTTACTGATTTTGGAATTATCCCCGACGATGAGGAAAAGCTTAGAGAAACGGTAGTTAATGGCACACAGTGCTGTGATATGGTGGTTTTCAGCGGAGGAACTTCGGCAGGAGCGAGAGATTTTGCCGAAAAGATTTTAAGTGAAACGGGAGAGATTTTATGGCACGGCCTTGCCGTAAAACCAGGAAAACCCACTCTTGCAGCTAATGTTTCGGGAAAGCCGGTGCTGGCTCTTCCTGGTCATCCTATGGCGGCTTGTCTGATTTTTATGATACTGGGAAAAACCGCAATGTGTGCTTTGGAGGGCAGAGAAAATTCTCAAATTAATGTCTATGCCGAAATTTCCCAATCCGTTTCGGCTAACGACGGCAGGGAGCTAATTCTTCCAGTGCATCTTTCGGGTGAAAAAGCAGAGCCCATTAGGAGCAAAAGCGGACTTATTACAAAGCTATCCCAAGGTGAGGGATATGTGGTCATTGGAAGAAATTGCGAGGGCATACACGCAGGGGAAAAGGTAAAGGTCACTCTTTTTTGATTTTGGCGGAAAGGTTTTGATTATATGGCGTTTTCGTATCTTGACAATATGTCTGTTCAAAATGCGCAGGAATTATTTATAAGTGCAGTTAAGGAAGCGGTTCAATGTCCCGATGAGGAAATTGTAAAAACAGTCGATGCTGATGGACGGGTAACTTCAAGAGGAGTTTACGCAAAAATCTGTGCTCCTCATTATCATGCCTCAGCTATGGATGGCATTGCCGTAAAAGCGTCCGATACATTTGGCGCAGGTGAAACAGCGCCGGTGGTTTTGGATAAAGGCAGCTTCCAATGGGTGGATACTGGAGATCCTTTACCTGACGGCGCCGATGCCGTTATTATGATAGAGGATGTTGTAAGGGAAGGGGAAAATGTCAGAATTTTTGCCCCGGCTTCTCCCTGGCAGCACATACGGCAGATAGGCGAGGATTTATGTGCCGGAGATATGATTTTGCCGAGCTTTACTGAGATAACTCCTGCCGCTCAGGGAGCTCTCCTTGCAGGTGGAGTTATGAGTGTGCCCGTTGTAAAAAAGCCGGTTGTGGCGATTATTCCCACTGGCGACGAGCTTGTATCGCCATGCGAAGAACCTAAGGCTGGGGAAATTATAGAGTTTAATACTACAATTTTTTCCTCAATGCTCAAACGCTGGGGATGCGTACCGAGGGTTTGGGATATTCAGCCGGATGTCCCTGAAAAGATTACAGCCGCTTTAACAGAAGCGGTCAGGGACTGTGATGCAGTTCTACTAAGTGCAGGGAGCAGTGCAGGTCGTGATGATTACAGCGTAAAGTGCATTGGTGAAGTGGGTAAGGTTCTTTGCCACGGAGTTGCTATGAAGCCGGGAAAACCGGTTATTTTGGCTATGGCGGGAAAGGTTCCCGTAATGGGTGTGCCGGGTTATCCGGTTTCGGCGGTGCTGGCACTTGAGCAGTTTTTCTTTCCCGTTGCAAAATGGCTTTGCGGACTTAAGGAGCAAAGTTTTAAATATGACAATTCGGCGGTTCTGTGCCGCAGCGTAGTAAGTTCATTAAAATACATGGAACTTGTGAGAACCCGTTTGGGCTTTGTTGAGGGAAGACTTGCCGCAGCACCTCTTCAAAGAGGTGCTGGAGTTGTGAGCAGTCTTGTCAAAGCTGATGGAATAATCAAAATAAACCAGAACAGTGAGGGATGCGAAGCGGGGGAAAAAGTACCACTGCGAATTTTGTGCAACAAGAATGAACTTGAAAACACTCTTGTGGTCACAGGCAGCCACGATCCGCTTATTGACGAAATAGCCGATATTGCAAGGCATATTGACCGTGGGGCAAGAATTGCTTCAAGTCATGTGGGAAGCACAGGTGGACTTCTTGCTCTTAAACGCCACGAAGCTCATATGGGCGGCATACATCTTCTGGGTGAGGACGGAACATATAATGTAAACGCACTTAGAAGCTTTTTCCAAAACGATGAAGTAATTCTTGTAAAAGGAGTCGGAAGAATACAAGGGCTTATGACAGCGCCGGGCAATCCATGCAAAATAAAGGATTTTTCCGATGTTCTGCAAGGTTTCCGCTACGTTAACCGTCAGGGCGGAAGCGGCACGAGAATACTTTTCGATTATCTTTGCAAAAAATACGGTATTTCACCGCAAAGTGTAAACGGCTGGAACAGAGAGGAAATGACCCATACAGCCGTTGCGGCTCAGATAGCTTCCGGAACAGGCGATTTGGGTCTTGGAATTTTCTCAGCCGCAAAGCTATATGGACTTGATTTTATACCGGTATGTACGGAAAATTATGATTTTGCGGTTCTTAAAAGTGCATGGGAGCTTCCCCAGACTCAGATGTTTATTGAGATTCTCAGAAGCGAGGAGTTCAAACAACGCCTTGAAGCTCTCGGCGGCTATACTGCTGAAAATGCCGGGGAGGTGCTCAAATGGAACTGACCCATACAAACGAAAACGGACAGGTACATATGGTAGATGTGGGAGAAAAGCCTGTTACCAAAAGAGAGGCCAAAGCCCACGGACTTGTACGCATGAAGCCTGAAACCCTGCGGCTTATTAATGAAAATCTAATAAAAAAAGGCGATGTGCTTTCGGCAGCACGCATTGCGGGAATAATGGCCGCAAAGCGCACCGGGGAGCTTATCCCCCTTTGTCATACGTTGCCTTTAAGTACTGTAGAAATAGATTTTAATATAATTGAGCCTGATGCCGTTGAAATAATCGCTCTTACAAGGTGCGACTTTAAAACAGGCGTTGAGATGGAGGCGTTTACTGCTGTTTCTGCGGCGGCCCTTACAATTTACGATATGTGCAAAGCCGTAGATAGAGGTATGGAGATAGGCGAAATTTATCTTATGATGAAATCAGGGGGACGGTCAGGACTTTATGTGCGGTCGGAGGAGAAGAAAAATGATTGACCGCTTTGGAAGAAATATAAATTATTTGCGCCTTTCCGTTACGGAAAAATGTCAGCTTAACTGCGATTACTGCCGAAACGGAGATGAGTGTGCAAATTCGAAGGAACTTACCGCCGAGGAAATTTTACAGTTTTCGAGGGTGTGCGTTAATTTGGGCATAGACAAAATCCGTCTTACCGGCGGAGAGCCACTTATGCGTAAGGATATTATAGAAATTGCCGATAGTATAGGAAAACTGCAAAATCTCAGGGAGCTTACAATGACCACTAACGGGCAAAAGTTGGCCGAGTGTGTCGGTGAGCTTTACAGTACCGGGATACACAGAATAAATATAAGTCTTGATTCCCTCGATTCCCAACGTTATCGGAAAATGACAGGCGGAGATATAAATAAAGTTTTTTCTGGAATTGAAGAGGCAAAAAAAGTAGGAATGAATCCCGTAAAGATAAATGTGGTGCTCCTTAGAGGGATAAATGACTGTGAAGTAAAGGACTTTCTGCATTTTTCCCGGGAATACGGTGTGATTGTCAGATTTATTGAGCTTATGCCCCTTGGCAGGCTTTCGGATAAACCGGAGCTTCGCATTACCATGAAAGAGATATTGGAGAAAAATCCGGAACTTTTGCCAGGAGAAAAAACTAAGGGTCCCGCAAGAGAGTTTTTATTTTACGGTAGTACAAAGGCTGGAATTATTGCCCCTATGAGTGAGCCTTTCTGCGGCAGCTGCAACAGAATACGCATACTTTCGGACGGAACCTTGCGGCCGTGTCTTGGATGTACTGACGAAATCCCGCTGGGAGAATTTTTAGGCGGTGAGGACAGCGTTCTTTCCGAAAAAATAGAAAAGGCTGTTTTCAATAAACCTATAAGATATAATATGAGAGACTGGGAAAAGCCTCTTCGCGATATGAGTAGAATTGGAGGATGATTTTATGGCAGTAATTGTTTCCATAAACAAAAGTGAAGAAAAAGGCACCGTAAAGCTCCCTCAAAGAGACGGAAGACTTATTGCCGAAATGGGGCTTGAGGGTGATGCCCATGCGGATGGAAGCCACCGTCAGCTGAGCCTGCTTGCAAGGGAAAGTATAGAGCGCATGGAAAACGAAAGCGGTATTATTCTGGAAAACGGAGTTTTTGCCGAAAATCTTACTACACGTGGGATTTCTCTCCATGAGCTTCCGGTGGGTACAAAGCTTTGTGCCGGTCCCTGTCTTTTGGAGGTTACGCAGATAGGAAAGGAATGTCACAGCGACTGCGCCATAAAGCGAAAGGTCGGAAAATGTGTAATGCCCAAAGAGGGCATTTTCTGCAGAATCCTGCGTGGCGGAACTCTGAGGCCTGGTCAGTCAATATGGCGCACTGATTCTTTGCCGAGAATATTCCTGCTTATTGCCAGCGATAAAGCCAGTGCCGGAATACGAAAGGACGGCTGTGAAAAGGCTTTAAGGGATTTTATAGGTGACAGATGTGAGGTTGTGGACTGTCAGATCCTGCCCGATGAAAGAAGAGCCATTGCCGACTGTATGGCAGATGTTGCGGATAACTATGCTGCGGATTTTATCTTAACCTGCGGCGGTACGGGACTTTCTCCACGTGACGTAACTCCGGAGGCCACTCTCGACATAATCGACCGTGAAGCCCAGGGAATAGCGGAGGCGATGAGAGCTTACAGCTTTAAGATCACACCCAATGCAATTTTGTCCCGTGCAAGGGCAGGAATAAGAAAGCAGACCCTTATTATAAATCTCCCCGGAAGCCCAAAGGCTGCCTGTGAGTGTCTTGATATAATTTTCCCTGCTCTGTCTCACGGCTGTCAGGTGTTAAGGGGAGCCGCCTATGAGTGCGGAGGAAAATAATATTAATAAACTTTATA
>CAUDRD010000030.1 GCA_958451705.1 uncultured Oscillospiraceae bacterium | reverse complement strand
CGGCAGATAACCCCCTACGACCTTTATGAGGACGGGCTTTCAGGTGGAAAGGACAGTTCCGAAAAGCGCAGAAAGCTTACTGAAAAGCTTATGCTCCCTGAAAGAATTTCCACTTCATCCCTTATAAAAATTCTTAATATCACAATGAGCTACGAGGAATACAAGGCTCTTATATCCGCTCTTTTCTGATGAAAAACGAGCGGTTTTATTTTTTATGTAACTTTTTCCAAAAAACTGCAACTAACTTTATGAGGCGCCGGAAAGGAGGAACCCAGTGGAAGATTTTGAAAAGCTTTTTTCCTGTTACTACGGTACGGTTTATAATTTTCTTCTGAGAATGACCAATTATCACGAAGACCTTGCCGCAGAGCTGACACAGGATACATTTTATAACGCATACCTTGCAATAGGCGATTTTAAAGGCAGCTGCAAGCCGGAAACATGGCTTATTGCAATTGCCAAAAACAGATTTTATATGTTTCTCAGAGATAAAAAGAAAGCAGTACTGTCCATTGAAGAAATAAGCGGGGATACCGCCGATACAGACACTCTTTCGCCTCAGGATGAAACAGTAAAAAGGCAAGTGCTTTTTCATGCCAGAAAAATCATTGACTCGATGGAACCCAAAATGCGGGACGTTATGATTTACCGCATTTATTCCGATATGCCCTATGCACAGATTGGCAGACTACTCTCCATAAAGGAAAATTCCGCAAAGGTGATTTTTTTCAGGGGCAAGGAGATACTTCGCAAAAGATTAAAGGAGGAATACGGATATGAAATATGAATGCAGTCTTGTAAAAGATGTGGTTTCACTTTATATGGATGATGCACTCAGTGAAAAAAGCCGTGAGAGTATAAAGGAGCATCTTTCTCTCTGCGGAGGATGCAAAAAGTTTTATGACGAATACACAAACGATGAAGGAACGGCGGAGTCTGAAACCGAGTCAAAGCCTTTTATGGCGTTTTCAAAGAAAATAACCGATTACCGTAAAAATCAGCTTTCGCTTTTTGCCCTTGTTGCGCTGCTGTTTCTCATTATGACCCGTCCATGGTTCGGCTATGAGGGGGTAAATGCCATAGACGGTTTCAGCGTTCTGGCTCAGCCATTCGGAGCTTTGGGTGTTGCCGCTTTTATTGCCGCAGTTTTTTATGATTTTAAATCCACTAAAAAACGTATGACGGTTGGAATTATCGGAATTGCTGCTGTGATTTTGTCTGAAATATATTATTTTCTTACAATACCGGCTGGAACTCCTACGGGAATATCTTTCGGACTTTTCGGAATAACTATTCCGTATCTGCCGGGGATAAGTTTTTCGGAAAGCTTTGAAAGCGTCACAACATGGTTTTTTGCAGGTTTTGCGTTAACTGTTATTTCTGCTGTTTGCTTTTATCTTTTCTGCCGCAAAACACAAAAGTAAAATCAAATCCTTCAGCCGCCGTTTTTTCGGCGGCTGAAATTTTGTGTTATATTTTGTTTAATTATTGTGTCAGCGGTTAATCCCATACATATAGTTTACGTTCTTTTTCCTGGCGAAAATTTACGACTCTATGCAATACCTATTTTTATTAAGTAATCCCTCGAATTTTACCGTTTCCTATTGAAGAAAATCGCCCAAAGTGGTATCATATTATGAAATATAAACTTCTTGCGGAGGATTAAAGGTGTCAGAAAAAACAGTAGCACAGGCGGAGCTCCAGCGCCAGAAAAACTATGCCGAAATGGTACACACAGTGCTTTCGGCGAGAATCTCAGGTGAGCCAAAGGCTTTTGTACACACATACGGCTGTCAGGGAAATGTTGCGGACAGCGAAAGAATAAAGGGTATGCTCTCCGAAATGGGCTATACCTTTACGGAAAGTGAAGACGAGGCCGACCTTATTCTTTTCAATACCTGCGCCATAAGAGAACACGCTGAGGATAGAGTTTTCGGCAACGTAGGCGCACTTAAAAATAAAAAGAAAAGAAATCCCGGCTGTGTTATAGCTCTTTGCGGATGCATGATGCAGCAGTCACAGGTTGCGGAAAAAATTAAAAACAGCTACCGCTTCGTGGACCTTGTTTTCGGCACCCATGTTGTCCATAAACTGCCCGAAATGCTCTACAAAGTCCTCTGCACAGGCAGCCGAGTTTTCGAGCTTCCACAAAGCGATGGTGTTATCGCCGAGGGACTTCCCGTCTCCCGTGACAGCTCCTTTAAAGCGTGGCTTCCCATTATGTACGGCTGCAACAATTTTTGCAGCTACTGCATAGTTCCCTATGTAAGGGGAAGGGAGCGAAGCCGTGACCCAGAAACAGTTGTCAATGAGGCAAGGGAGCTTGTAAAGCAGGGATATAAGGAAATAACTCTTTTAGGTCAGAACGTAAACTCTTACGGCAAAGATCTCCCGAATCCCGTAAGCTTTTCGGAGCTTTTAAGGCGCATTAACGATATTGAGGGCGATTTTATTATAAGGTTCATGACCTCTCATCCTAAGGACTGCACTCATGAGCTTCTCGATACAATGGCAAGCTGTGAAAAGGCAGCAAGGCATCTTCATTTGCCTTTCCAGTCAGGAAATAACCGTGTGTTAAAGGCAATGAATCGCCGCTATACGAGGGAAAAATATCTTGAGCTTGTAAATTATGCTAAAGAGAAAATGCCCGATATTTCCCTTACAAGCGACGTAATTGTAGGCTTCCCTGGCGAAACCTATGAAGAGTTTCAGGATACCGTTTCACTTATCCGTGAAGTGGGCTTTACCTCACTTTTCACTTTCATCTTTTCACCTAGAGAGGGAACTCCCGCTTACTCAATGGACGACCCTGTTTCCGCTGAGGAAAAGGGCAGGTGGTTCCGTGAGATGCTGAAAGTCCAGGAGGAGATTGCAGGTGAGCGTACCGCAAAGCTTGTGGGAACTACTGCAAAGGTTCTTGCCGAAGAGCAGGACGAAAAAGGCTATGTTTCCGGCAGAACAGGCGGAAACGTAATAATCAGATTTAAATGTGACAATCCTGAAAAGGTAATAGGAAATTTTGTAAACGTAAAGGTTACAAACGCCCTTACCTGGATTGTCGAAGGCGAACTTATCAGCGATAATTAATTTTGCCTTTAGGCAGAGTTTTTTATAAAAGAAAATGTAAAACAAAAGGAGTACAAACATGAGCGTTATTGAATTTACAAGACAGCTCGGCGCAGAAATCCAGAAGGATGAGCGCTATCTCAATTTCAGCAAGGCAAGAGAGAACAACGACAAGGACACCGAGCTTAACGATATGATCGGAAAGCTTAACCTTGTTCAGCTTTCATATCAGCAGGAGGCCGGCAAAGGCGATGAGGCAGATGCTGAGAAGATGAGCGAGTATGACAAGCAGTTCCGTGAGCTTTACGAGAAGATTATGTCAAACCCCAATATGCTTGCATATGAGGCAGCAAGAAAAGAAGTAGACGACATGATGAACTACGTTATGCAGCTTCTTTCACTTTGCGTAAACGGTGAGGATCCCGCAACCTGCGAGCCTGTTCAGGAGCATTCCTGCGGCGGAGAATGCGGAAGCTGCGGCGGCTGCCACTGATTTAATCCGATGAAAAGTCGGATTAAAAAATTAATTTGACTTAAACAGGAGGAAAAAGAGAATGGCGGAGTACACTCCGATGATGAAGCAATATTTTGAAACAAAGGAGCAGTATCCCGATACCATTCTCCTTTTCCGTTTAGGCGACTTTTATGAAATGTTTTTTGACGATGCCAAGACCGTTTCCAAAGAGTTGGAGCTGACCCTTACGGGCAGGGACTGCGGTCAGGAAGAGCGGGCGCCAATGTGCGGCGTGCCTTTCCACAGCGCAGACGGATACATAGCCCGTCTTGTGGCAAACGGCCATAAGGTGGCAATCTGTGAGCAGACGGAGGATCCGGCCCTTGCCAAAGGACTTGTAAAGCGTGAGGTTATCAGGGTAATAACTCCCGGTACGGTAATCGAGAGCAATATGCTGGACGAGTCGAAAAACAACTTTTTAGGGGTAATCTGTTCCGACGAAACCTGCGCCGGACTTTGCTTTGTGGATGTTTCAACAGGCGAAGTGCAGCTTACGGAAATTGACGGCGAAAATTCTCAGAGCAGGATTATCAGCGAATTCGGACGTTATTCCCCGAAAGAGATACTTGTAAACTCCCATGCGGCAGTGATGCCGGAGCTGAGAAGCTTTTTCTCTAAGAAAATCGAAGCTACGGTGGAGCCTTTAAAGGCAGAGGAAACAGATTACGAAAAGTGTCTTGAGGTTGTCAAAAATCATTTCAAAAACTTTTCAATTGATTGTCTTGAGAACGCTCACCAGGCAGTGTGTGCTTTAGGCTGCGCTCTCAGTTATCTTTACGAAACACAAAAGACAAATCTCGAAAACATCACTGATTTCAGTTTTTACAGCGAGTCGGGCTTTATGCAGCTTGACCCCAGCGCAAGGCGAAACCTTGAGCTTACTGAAACTATGCGAAGCCGTGAGAAAAAAGGTTCTCTCCTCTGGGTTCTCGATAAGACCAAAACCGCTATGGGCAAAAGGCTTATAAGAAGCTGGATTGAACAGCCTCTTGTAAACTGCGCCGCTATAATAAAGCGTCACAACGCCGTTGAAGAGCTTGTGATGAACATGGTTTTAAGGAGCGAACTTATTTCTCTTTTAACAGATGTCTATGATATTGAGCGTCTGCTTACAAGAATAGTTTACGGCTCCGCAAACGCAAGGGAGCTTCGTTCTCTTGCCTATACGGTGGAGCACACAGCTCCTATAAAAGAGCGTCTTGAGGGCTGCACCTCAATGCTTTTAGGGGAAATAAGGAAAGATGTAGATACCCTCGATGATGTTCATGACCTTATTGACGCCGCTATAACGGAGGACCCGCCCTTCTCTGTGCGTGAAGGCGGACTTATTAAGGACGGATTCAGCGAAGAGCTTGATTCTCTTCGTGAGATAGTAGGCGGCGGCAAGGAGTACCTTGCCAAAATTGAGGAAAAAGAGCAGGAACGCACAGGCATCAAAAAGCTCAAAATCGGCTATAACCGTGTGTTCGGCTATTATATCGAGGTTACAAACTCCTATAAAGAGCTTGTACCGGAGGAATACATAAGAAAACAGACTCTCACAAACTGTGAGAGATACATCACTCAGGAGCTTAAAGAGCTGGAATCAAAGGTTCTCGGTGCTCAGGAGAGAATAGTGCAGCTTGAATATCAAATTTTCTGTGACGTAAGGCAGAGGGCATCGGAGCAGCTCCACAGAATACAGCAAACGGCAAAGGCTGTTGCAAAGCTGGACGTGCTGTGCTCCTTTGCGGAAGCGGCGGTTTCAGGCAATTTTGTAAGACCCGACGTCGATGACGGAGATATTATCGAGATTAAGGACGGACGTCACCCGGTAGTCGAAAAAATGCTTGACGGTGCTCCCTTTGTTCCTAACGACACTCTTCTTGACTGCGGCGAAAACCGTGCCGCAATTATCACGGGACCCAATATGGCGGGTAAATCTACATATATGCGTCAGGTGGCGCTCATTGTCTTAATGGCTCAGATAGGCTCTTTTGTACCGGCTTCAAAGGCAAGAATCGGTATAACCGACAGCATCTTTACCCGTGTCGGCGCTTCCGATGACCTTGCCGCAGGACAGTCAACGTTTATGGTGGAAATGAGCGAGGTCGCGGCGATACTTTCTCAGGCAACTTCAAAAAGCCTTATTATTCTTGACGAAATCGGCAGAGGAACCTCCACCTTTGACGGAATGAGCATCGCTCAGGCGGTTCTCGAATATGTCTGCGACAAAAGAAAGCTGGGAGCGAAAACCCTTTTCGCAACCCATTACCATGAGCTCACGGAAATGGAAAACACCATTGACGGAGTAAAGAATTATAATATAGCCGTTAAAAAGCGCGGCGACGATATTACGTTCCTGAGAAGAATAGTAAGGGGCGGAGCCGACGGAAGCTACGGTATAGATGTTGCAAAGCTTGCGGGAATCCCGGGCACTGTTGTAAAGCGAGCAAGGGTGATACTTAAAGAGCTTGAGGAAAACGGCCATGAAACGCCACATATAAGCGCTTCCCACACTGAGGTAAAAGAGGAGGAACCGGAGGAAAATATGCAGCTTTCCCTTATCCCCGACTCTTCAAGTGAAATTGTCGAAAAGCTTAAAGAGATAGATATAAACACCCTAACACCTATTGAAGCCATGTCGAAGCTCTATGAGCTTATAAAATTGGCGGATAAGTGATGAAAAGATAAGTCTTATTTTATTCTGTACTATAGATTGTTTGATATTGGAATCTACTGGATTACAGATAAGCTTTAATAGAAATTCATATCACACCTGATTTTTGAAAGGAGGAAAACCGCAATGGGCAGAATAAACGTTTTGCCTCGTCATATAGCCGAGCTTATTGCCGCCGGCGAGGTGGTGGAGCGGCCTTCCTCAGTAGTCAAGGAGATAATGGAAAACTCCATTGATGCAGGTTCAAAAAACGTAACAATCGAAATAAAGCACGGCGGAATAACCTACATACGCATAACCGACGACGGCTGCGGAATGGATGCTGAAGATGTGCGAAAGGCCTTCATAAGCCACGCCACAAGTAAGATAGCCACTGAAGAGGACCTTGCCGGAATCGGCACTTTAGGCTTTCGTGGTGAGGCGCTTGCCTCTATTGCCGCCGTTGCTAAAGTGGAGGTTATGACAAGACCTGACGGCGACGTTATGGGTACAAGGTACTCAATTGAGGGGGGAGCCTAAAAGGAGATTTCAGAAGCAGGAAGACCTGCGGGAACCACACATATAATCCGTGATATAAACTATAACACTCCGGCGAGAATGAAATTCCTTAAAAAGGATGTAACCGAGGGAAACTCCGTGGCAGGAGTTGTGGACAGAATCGCCCTTTCCCACCCGGAGGTAAGTATACGCTTTATCCGTGACGGAAAGCAGCAGCTTCTGACTCCCGGAAACGGAAAGCTTGGTGAAACTATTTATGCTATTTTCGGCAGAGAGTTTGCAATGGGACTTCTGCCCGTTGACTATAATCTTTCAGGCGTAGGAGTAAAGGGATATATTTCAAAGCCCGTCGCCTCGAGAGCCAACAGAGCCATGCAGTTTTTCTTCATTAACGGCAGACTTGTGAAATCTGTAACGGCTATGAGTGCAATGGAAAACGCTTACCGTGACAGCATTATGGTGGGTAAATTCCCCGCCTGTGTGCTTCACCTTACAATGGCCAATGAATGTGTTGACGTAAATGTGCATCCGGCAAAAACCGAGGTGCGTTTTGCCAACGAAAAGCAGGTTTACGAGGCGGTTTATTATGCCGTAAAAAGCTGCCTTTCAAAGGATTTTTCAAAGCCGGAGGTGCGTCTTGCACAATCGGGCCGTACAAGCGACCTTTTGAAGCCTCCCGTAAAGGAGCAGAAAGGCGAGCAGCTGAGGATGAGTGCGGCTGAATACAGAAAAAACTTTGTGCCCCAGAGTGAAAGCAAAAAAGAGAATCCTTTTTATCAGACGAAGCCGGTAAAAACAAGTGCTGTTTTTACCCGGGAAAAGCAAAAGGAAACTCCTAAAGCCGAACCTATAAAAGAAGAGGTTAAGGAAAATAAAAAATCCTTTTTTGTATCGGATAACCCTAATACACAATACAAAACCGAAAACTCAGCTCCTTCCCATGATTCTGAAAACGAAAGCCTTTCAACTCTTGCGGATTACGACAGAAAATTAAGCCAAGGCAAAATGGGAAAATCACAGCAGGAGGAAAAAACTCAGCCTACGAAAGCTGAGATAAATCAGCCTGCTGAAGAGACAAAAGCGGAGATTGCCGTGCAGAAAGAAACGGCTGTTCCATCTTTTAGAATTGTAGGTGAAGCTTTCAAAACGTATATTTTCGTAGAGTGCGAGGGTGAACTGCTTATAGTGGATAAGCACGCAGCCCATGAGAGAATGATATACGAAAGGCTTAAAAGAGAATCAAAACATTACAGCCAGGTGCTTTTAAAGCCTGTTACCATAACCCTCAGTAAAGAGGAATATTCCGTTATAATGGAAAACCTTGAAGAGTTTTCAAAAGCGGGATTTTTCGTTGAGGATTTCGGCTTCGGCACAGTAATAGTCCGTGAAACTCCCATGGACCTTGACAGCGAAAGTATTACCGAAATAGTGTGCGAGCTTGCCGCTGCTCTTTCCTCGAATAAGATAGATGTAAGAAGCAGCAAAACCGATTGGCTTTATCATTCCGTAGCCTGCCGCAGCGCAATAAAGGCAGGAGACGCTACAACTGATTATGAAATGAAAAAATTTATCGGTGAGCTTTTAAAAAATCCCGATATCAAATACTGTCCTCATGGACGGCCTGTTATGATAAAGATGACCAGAAACGAGCTTGAAAAAAGCTTCGGCAGAATACAGTAAAGAGGAGGATGCCTGATGAGCGGAAAAATCAATGTAGCAGCGGTTGTAGGCCCTACTGCGTCGGGTAAAACAGCTCTTGCGGCATCCCTTGCAAAAAGAATCGGCGGAGAAGTGGTTTCTGCAGATTCAATGCAGATATATAAAGGCATGAATATAGGTACGGCGAAGCCCTCTGAGGATGAAATGCTGGGTGTTCCCCACCATCTTCTGGGTTTTGCAGAGCCTGATGAAAAATTCAGCGTGGCTTCCTTTAAGGATATGGCAGGCAAATGTATAGCTGAAATAGCCGCAAAAGGTAAACTTCCCTTTGTGGCGGGAGGAACGGGACTTTATATTGACTCTCTCCTCCAAAATATCCAGTTCACTCCTGCACAGACAGATTTTCAGCTGAGAAAAAGTCTTTTTGAAAAAGCGGAAAAAGAGGGAGTACAGAGCCTTTTAGAGGAACTGAGGGCGGTTGACCCGCAGTCCGCCGAAGTCCTTCACGAAAACGACCTTACAAGAATAGTAAGAGCTTTGGAGATATATAAGCTCACGGGAGTTACCGCTACAAGACAAAAGGAGCTTTCCCGTCTTAATGAAACTCCCTATAACAGCGTTTATATCGGACTTGATGCCATTGACAGAAATTATCTCTACGAGCGCATAAACCTCAGAGTTGACATTATGATGAAAAACGGACTTCTTGAGGAGGCCGAAGAATACTGGCGTGGAAATCCTCAGGGGACAAGCGTACAGGCTATAGGCTACAAAGAGTTAAAGCCTTACCTTGAGGGCGAAAAAAGCCTAAGTGAATGTGTGGAGCTTTTAAAGCAGTCCACAAGAAGGTATGCAAAGAGACAGCTTACCTGGTTTAGGAGAAATAAAAACATACACTGGCTTTATATTGACGAAAATACAACCGAAGAGCTTATAGAAAAAGCCTCTGATATAATAAACAGGAGTTTTTACAATGAACAGTAAAACAAGGGAAAAAGTTAAAAAGGCAGTTGCAATTTTTGCCGGTATAAGTTTGCTTGCCTATATTTGTTATCAGATATATGCTATTTCATTTAATCCGTACGTTACCGAAACTGCCTATGTTTACAGTACAAGCGACATTATAGATGCAAAAGCGGTAGTAATTCGAGACGAATCCTATATAAGCAACAGCACTCCGGGAACGGTGGTTCCCATTGCCTCCGACGGCAAGCGTGTTGCAAAGGACGACGAGGTAGCAATTATTTTTGCCGATGAGGCAGGAGCTGAAAACTATAACCAGATACTTAAAGTTCAGGAAGAAATTGAATATTATAAGATAATGAGCAATAAATCCGACGTTGGAACAATCGACGCAACCCTTCTTGATGAAGAGATAAAGAAAAATTTTGACAAATGCCTCGATATTATAGATAAGGGTAATTTCGAAGATTTTTCCGAAAGCGCAAGGGAGGTTGCCGCAAGTATAACAAGCCGTCAGATTGCAATAGGCACTACAATTGATTTCGACTCTAAAATAACGGAGCTGAGCAATGAGCTTGAAACTCTTAAAAGTGCAAAAAGCAATTATAGTACAATTTCCGCTCCGGTTTCCGGGTATTATATAAGCGTAGTTGACGGATACGAAACGGTGGCAAATTATGACAGCGTTTCGTCTTTGAAGCCTTCTGATGTTGATAATATATTTGCTGCAAAATCCACTGTACCGGCAGATGCAATGGGCAAAATCGTCGGCAGATTCGACTGGTACATAGTCTGTAACGTGCCCACTGACAGCGTTGTGGGGCTCGAAATTGACGAAACCATAAAGGTTAAATTTCCAAACTCTTCCGTTGGTGAGGTTACTGCTGTAATAGACAGTATAAACAACGGCGGAGAGGGAACCAGTACAGTTATTTTAAGGGCAAATGAAATGAGCGAGGATATAACTCACCTAAGGTTTGAACAAGTGCAGATAGTTAAAAAGGAATATACCGGTTTCAGAGTTTCAAACACTGCTATCCGTACAGTTGACGGAGAAAACGGAGTATATGTTTTAAGCGGAAACCGAGTTAAGTTCCGCAAAATAAAGATACTCTATTCTACCGAGGAGTATTCGGTAGTAGAGAAAATAAGCCCCGAGGAAGAACCGGGATATTTGAGAGTCTATGATGAAATAATTATAAAAGGGAAGGATTTATATGACGGAAAAGTTGTTGGATAAAGGCTTTGAGAGAGTTGACGAAAACCTTAAAGCTGTAAGGGAAAATATTGCAAAGGCGGCTTTAAAAAGCGGCAGAAATCCGGAGGATGTAAAGCTTATGGCGGTTACGAAAACCGTTGAGCCAGAATACATTAATTTTGCAATTTCAAAGGGAATTGACCTTATCGGTGAAAACAAGGTTCAGGAGTTTATGTCAAAGAAAGAGTTCTTGAACCTCGAAAACTGTAAAGCTCACCTTATAGGTCATCTTCAGACCAACAAGGTGAAAAAGATAATCGGCGAGGTGGATATGATAGAGTCTCTTGACAGTTTACATCTTGCCCAGGAAATCTCAAATCGCTCTGTGGCGCTGGGAATAGTGACCGACGCCCTTATTGAGGTAAATATCGGAGGTGAGGACTGCAAGACAGGACTGGAATTGTCAAAACTTGAGGAGCTTATTTACGCAGCGGCTGAAATGCCGGGAATTAAAGTGAGAGGTCTTATGACAGTACCGCCGTTCTCAGAGGACAGCGAACAGGCAAGAGGATTTTTTGCAAATATG
>CAUDRD010000029.1 GCA_958451705.1 uncultured Oscillospiraceae bacterium | reverse complement strand
CCCAGTGCATCAAACTCCTCTGCAAGTTTTGCACCGTTTGAATCGTAAATACCGACTACCGGCGCGCCTGTTTTTACAGCAAAGTCATATACCTTTTTAATTTTGTTGGCTTCTGCTGCTCCGACAGCTCCTCCAAGAACATCTTTATTCTGAGAAAAAGCATATACAGGCATACCGCAAACGGTACCGTATCCGCAAACAACACCGGAAGCTCCATTGACACCGGCGAAAGCATCTATCTCATTAAAGCTTCCCTCATCAAAAAGAGCAGTTAAGCGCTTATATGCATCACTGCCGGCAACAACTGAATTTTTTTCTGCAAGCTCGTTGAGCAAACTCAAAATTCATTCCTCCATTCTGAAAATAAGATCAAACATTATCACCGCAAATCTCGGCAATATACATCATATATTTTATACTAAAGTTAAAATTTTAACAAGTTATAAATTGCCAAATTTATGACACTTTCCCATTAATATTTCGGGTATTTCCCCTGTATATTCTCCGTTTGACAAGCTGAAGCCGTAGGGTAAAGTATGATTTTCTTTTACATCCTGACTGCATACGGCCATATACGCTCCCTTACCGGCAGCAAAATTAAGAGCTGACTTTATAAGTCCCTCACCGATATACGGCTTTGTATCGCTGAATTGCAGAAGAATAATTCTCACAACAGTTTTATCAATTGAGCACAGGCAACAGCCTGTCTCTTCACCGCCTTCAAAGGCAGTATAGGCAACCGGAGTACCGGTAATATTGTTTTTATTTAAATACTCTGATATTTTTTTATTAACATAGGGTTTAAATTCTATCATTACTTTTTCTTCACTTTCATTCCGGCTGAAGTCATAAGTTTATGTACTTCGTCATCAGTGAGATTTCTCCATTTGCCCTGGGGCAGCATACCAAGCTTTATGGAACCGATTTTTGTTCTTTTAAGTCTTATAACATCAAGACCTACCGCTTCGCACATTTTTCTTATCTGACGGTTCTTGCCTTCTTCTATAATAAACTCCAAGACGGTTCTCTCAGGTTCCTTTAAAAGCACATGGACCTGTGCCGGAGATGTTTTACCGGAGTCAATTTCGACTCCCTCCGATAAATTCTGCAACTGCTCATCGTCTACATCCTCACGGACAGTTACACGATACGTCTTTGAAACATGATGGGACGGATGAGTCATTGCATTTGCAAACTCTCCGTCATTTGTCATGAGCAGCAAGCCTTCTGAATCACGGTCAAGACGTCCTACGGGATACACACGTTCTCCTACATCTTTTACAAGTTGAGCCACGCACTTTCTATCCATTTCGTCGCTCATGGTTGTGATAAATCCACGGGGCTTATGAAGCATAATGTAATAGTGCTTTTTGCCACCTGATACTTTCTTGCCCCTTACTGTTACGGTATCGTGCTTTGGATCAAGCTTGTCCCCTATCTGTGCAACACGTCCGTTAATTTTTACAGCACCTGCGGCAATAAGCTCCTCGGATTTTCTCCGGGAAGCTACGCCGCATTCGGATAAATATTTCTGCAGTCTGATTTTCCCATCAGTCATTGTAATGCTCCTTTTATTTATCAAATATTCCCTTTATAAATTCAACTATACGTTTAAACAAGCTTTTTTTCTCTGTCTCTTTTGTTTTTTCCTCAGTTGTACTTTTGCAGCTTTCGCTAAGTACAATTGTCTGGGATGCAATCTGCTTTCCTTCGCAATAATACCTGACTTCTCCCACCGCTTCTCCTGTTTCCGCCGGAGCGTAAATGAAGTTTTTAAGCAAAATCTCAGATTCAAAAGAAATATTTTCGTCTTTTAAAACAGGATAATAACATTCTTCACCTAATGAAACCGAAAGAGAAGCTTTATCTCCTCCTATTACAGGCACCTCGAGATTAGACGTTTCGATTTTCAGTTCCTGCTTATCCACAACAGAAAAACCGTAGTCGAACATTTTAACATGGTCGTTCCAGTCATCAGGAGCATTCAAGGTTACCGCTACAAGGGTTATGCCGTTTCGTTTGGCAGCTGAAACTAAACAGCGTCCGCTTTTTTTAGTAAATCCGGTTTTAATTCCAAAAGCTCCTTCGTACATGGTGAGAAGCCTGTTGTGATTGGAAAGGCGTCTGCGGTAAGGTGGATTTCCGTATTCCAAAGATATACTGTTGGTTGAGCAAACCTGTGCAAACTCCGGATTTTTTACTGCATATGCTCCGAGAAGAGCCATATCGTACGCCGTAGAATAATGCTCTGCTGCATCAAGTCCCGAGGGAGTGACAAAATTAGTATTCTTCATACCGATAAGCTTTGCCTTTTCATTCATCAAAACTGCAAACTTATCAGGTGAACCGGCAACGCAGTAGACTGCCGTATTTGCTGCATCATTGCCGGATTCCAAAAGCATTCCGTATACCAATGCTTCATAAGTTACCCTGTCTCCTGGAAGAAGTCCCATGGACGTTCCCTCAACGGAAACCATAGCCGGGGTAACCGTTATCTCTTTTCCGGGAGTATTCTGTTCAAGGAGCAACAGAGAAGTCATTATCTTTGTTGTACTTGCCATTGAAAGCTGTTTATTCTCGTTTTTACCGAAAATCAGCTCTCCGCTATCAGCAATGATTAGTGCAGCTCCCTCAGCTGAAACCGATACTTCATTGGATGCATATACAGGAAAAGACAAAAACAACAGAAGAAATACTAAAATAAAAACTCTTTTAATCACAAAACAACCACCTGCCGATATAAATATATGCAGGCGGTTGTTGATTTATTATTTATCAGTCTGCGCTGACAGCCTCTTCAACAGCAGCAGCAACTGCTGTCTCTTCTTTTTCCTTTTTGTTCTTGTTTATGAGGCTTGTAACCTTATCAAACATATCGGGAACAAGATTTACTGCACGCTCAGCAGCGTTATCATAAGCTGTGATGTGCTTAATTGTAACTTCGCCGTTGTTGATTACAAGGAAAGCAATAGGTGTTACCGTGATTCCGGCTCCACCGGCACCGCCGAAAAGTTCAGCGTTAGTTCTTGAGGGGAAATCCGAACCGCCGGAAGCAAAACCATATGTAACCTTTGTTACAGGAATAATAGTTAAACCGCCATCGGCATAAATGGGATCGCCGATAATCATGCTTGTATCTACAAGCTGACGAATTTTGTCAATTGTTACGCCTAAGATTCCTGAAGCTGACTGTTCTTTCATTATTGAGCACCGCCTTGTTTTATTTTATTTTTATTGATATTTTGATCACTGCTTTGTGGTTTACTGAAAAGCAGTTTAAATATAACCTTGAATAGCATCTTTACTGCCAGAACCAATATAGCACCTAAAAGGAAAATCGGTCTGAAAGAAATTTTAAAGTGAAATTCTGCCGTACTTACATCTGCAAGAAAATCGGGGCTTACATCGGCATCGTACTCTTTCACCTTTGCGTGAGAGCAGATATATCCCAAAGGCGGAAATACACTGGCAGATACCCTTCCGTACTTTATGGCTGTATCAGCTGCGTCTCGACCGCCTACAACGATTGTAAGGAACAGTTCGTCAAATATGACATGACGGAAAATGCTTCCGAAAAAGCCGCCAATAATACGAGCTGTATCATTTATCAGACCCACTACACCTGATACGCCTTCGTTTTCGAGAAAGGTTTTTATGGGATTCTTGCCGCCTTTTTTTGTTCCCTTTTCTTCATCCGGAACATCTTTTTTGGATTCTTTAGCCGGCTTTTCTTTTTTTGATTTTTTCCCGCTGCTTGGATAAACAGGAATTTCTAAAAAAAGATATTTAACCTTTAGATAAAAATTCTTGCTGTAGTCAGCGATTACGCTTACCTTAATGCTTAAGACAGCCGCAATTAGAACTATAATTGCAAGAAGTATGTACAGAACAATCAAAAGCACTCACCTCGATTTTGTTTATTTCTCCTCTGTATTTGTATTGCTATTCACAATATCTTCATCAGAATCTTCTTCACTCTCGTTTTTTTCATTCTCCTCATGAGGCAATGAAGGCAGCTCATCAAGAGAAGATACGGAAAAGCACCTTAAAAACTCATCGGTAGTTCCGTAAAGAAGAGGTCTGCCGGGCAGATCTAATCTTCCCTTTTCTTCCAGCAGTCCTTTCTGACAAAGAGTATTTACAACGCCCGAACAGTCAACACCTCTCACCTGCTCAACAAAAGCTTTTGTGACAGGCTGATTGTATGCAACAACTGCCAAAACTTCAAAAGCTGCCTGAGAAAGAGGCGCATTCTTCTTAACTTCCAAAACGCTTCTTACATAGTCGGAAAAGTCGCTTCGGGTTATCATCTGGTATTTATCGCCAAGCTTTATAATTTGAAGTCCGCTTTGTCTTTCATCATATTGAATGGACAAATTGTCTACAAGTTTATTTACTGTATCGGAATTAACTTCAAGTGCCTGAGCAATCTTTTCAGTTTCAACAGGCTCTCCGCTTGAAAACAAAATTGCTTCGATAGCCGCATTAAGCTTATTTATTTTCAAGTAACACAGCCTCCTCGGGATTTCGGATAAGTCTCACTTCCGGATTTTCAATGTCTCCGGTAACGGATATTCTTTTAGCTTTTACAAGCTCCAGCATAGCAAGAAATGTGGCAACCATTTCCGACCTTGACTGCGAAGTGGTAAAAAAGCTTCGGAAAGTACCACAGTTATTTTTAATAAGTCTTCTAAGTACAAAAACTATCTTTGAACCAACAGAAACAATTTTATGGGTAACAATTCCCTTGAACACGTCTATGGGAGGAGGAAGCCTTCGCTTGCCCTTTCCTATTGCACTCAGATATGCTTTTAAAAGCTCCTCCGGCTCATGGAGACGTGTATATGTGTAATCAACTTCAATTTCATCAGGCTCACGGGCAAAAGTGTCAAAGCCGTCTGTCATCTGGGACAGCTTTCCCGCCATAATCTGACAGTCACGGTATTCGAGAAGTTCGCCTGTCAATTCCTTTTTCAGTTCATCGGCTTCCTCGTGAACCGGTAAAAGTGAAACGGTTTTAATATAGACAAGTCTTGCCGCCATTTCTAAAAATTCACTGGCGACCTCCATATTTTCGCTTTCCATTTGCCTGACATAAGCTACATATTGCTCAACCAATTCTAAAATCGGTATATCGTAAATATTGAGTTTGTGTTTATTGATAAGATGCAGCAATAAGTCCATAGGGCCTTCAAAAACGCTGAGCTTATACGAGATTTTTTCCATTAAATATTAGCCTACCAAACTTAAGATAAAATAAATAACTGTATTCATTCCGTTGCATACGAATGTTGACAAAAACTGCAGCGGCTTAGTTAAAAATCCAAAGAACAAAAGCACAAATACTACGACCATAATCTGGCGTTCGTATCTCATTATTTTGTAATAATATTTATCGGGAATTAAAAGTCCTAAAATTCGCGAACCGTCAAGAGGCGGAATGGGAATAAGATTAAATACAGCAAGGTTTATGTTAATTACACCTGCAAGCATGAAAAAGGTGCTGATAGCCGTTACAACATCGCCTTCTAAAAAGAAGCTGAGGGTATCACCTACCACTAAAAAAACAAACGCCATTATAAGGTTTGCAACAGGGCCTGCTACCGCAGTGATTGCCATTCCCTTTTTGCTGTCCTTAAAATTCCTGGGATTTACCGGCACAGCTCTTGCGTATCCAAAGCCGAAAAGCACAATGAGTGCAAGACCGGAAAAATCTATATGGGCCAGTGGGTTCAGTGTAAGTCTTCCGCTGAGTCTGGCTGTATCATCCCCAAGTTTATGTGCAGTGTATGCATGTGCAAATTCATGCACTGGCATTGTACAGAAAACAACGAAAAGCGCAACGCAAATACTTATAAAAAAGTCAAGAAAGTTTATCCGACGGCCTGTCAGAAGAGCTACAATATACTGATAAAGCATCAAATCGCTCCTTTAATTTATATCAAAACACATAATACTATATAGCTTACAGCAAAAGGCAAAAACAGTCAACAAAGAAAATGTAAACATTTTTTAACCGCCTGTTTTTGCTATAACCATACGGTCGTTTCTGCCATAATCCAAAGCAAAGGATGTACCTGTTACACGCTCGTTTTTTTCAAAAATGTCACAAATACTTTTCGCCTGATTTTCTCCACACTCAACAATTACGGCTCCTGATTCATTCAGCAAAGGAATCCAGTTTGCAGATATAACTCTGTAAAAATCCAGCCCATCATTTCCTCCGTCAAGAGCCATAACCGGTTCTTCAAGGACTTCCCTTTGCAGCGAAGGAATTGTGCCGCTTTCAATATACGGAGGATTTGAAACAATCAAATCCGGTTTTAGCTCATTAAATTTAGAGGAATCCGTAAAAATATCCCCTTGAACCGGAAAGGCATTTTCAGTTTTATTGAGTTGTATATTTCTTTTTAAAAAAGACAAGGCTTCATTCGACTTTTCAAGCAAATATACACTGCTGTCAGGTCTTTCAGCAGCAATAGAGACACCAATACATCCGGAACCGGAGCAAAGATCCAAAATTACGGGATTTTTCTTGTTTTTAATGAAATCCAATGCAGCCTCTGCAATCATTTCCGTTTCGGGACGAGGAATAAGCACGCCTTTTCCCACAAGAAAAGTTCTGCCCATAAAATCCCATTGACCGAGAATGTATTGCAACGGCTCTCCGGAAGCCCTGCGTACGGCATAGCTTATAAGCTCGTTATATTTTTCATCTGCAACTTCTTCGTCGGATTTTAAATAATATTGCGTTCTGTCAATACCGAAGACCTTTTCAATAAGGCACATGGCATCAAATTGAGCATCTTCGGTTTGAGAAGAAATTAACTCAGCAGCTTTTTTGTAAGTTTCTCTAAGATTCATTATTTTATTGCGTCGTCCTCAGGATTATCGGTAATAACGGCCTTAAAAGCCTCAATACCGACTTCTATCATATCGTCCGTAGGCTCTTTAGTAGTAAGCCTTTGCATCCAAAGTCCTGGAGCCGAAAAAATCTTTACAATTATGTTATCGTGTTTACCTGCATATCTTATAAATTCATATCCCAACGACATTACTATGGGCAATAAAAGAACTTTTGCGGTAATCCAAATGGCACGGTTTTCTCTGATTCCCGGAACTATAAGAGCCAAAGCAGAAGAGAGAACAATGCTTATAATTAAAATTACAAAAATAAAGCTTGTTCCACATCTGGGATGAAATCTCTTTTGCTTTCTTACGTTCTCAACGGTAAGGTCGCATCCGTTTTCGTAGCAGAAAATCGTCTTGTGCTCTGCGCCGTGGTACATAAATACCCTTTTTATGTCTTTTGAACAAGAGACAATGGCTATATATGCAACAAATATAATCATTCGCATAATGCCCTCAATAAGAGGTCTGTAATCGGTTATTGCACCGGAAAAGAGATTGTTGAGAATATCTGCAACAAAAGCCGGAAGCCAAAAGAAAAGAAAAAACGCTAAAGCAAAGCCAAGAACCATGGCTACGGCAGATATTGCCGCCATGAATTTTTCATTGAAATGGTCTGTCAGCCACTTGTCCAGCTTTGACATATTTTCCGGATTTGTCTCTTCGTCCTCCATCATGCCTGATTTTTCGGCTGATTCCATAAGGCATTTATAACCGATTATCATAGCTTCAATAAAGGAAAATACTCCGCGAATAAAGGGCCAGCCTAATATTTTGCAGCGATCCTTAAAGGATTTAAAGGTTTTATATTCAGTCTCAATTGTACCGTCAGGTAAACGAACAGACATAGCAGAGCCACGAGGACCACGCATCATTATACCCTCTATCAGTGCCTGACCACCGACAGAGGTTTTATGTATTCCTGATTTTTCACTCATTCTCATTACTCCTTTTATCACTTATAACAATTGGTGTAAGTTCAGTATTTTCAATTGGGAAGGTTATTGTTACAGTAGTTCCTTCACCGAGTATACTTGCAATTTCAATCTCTCCGCCGTGCATTTTTACTATTTCAGAGGCAACAGCTAAACCTATTCCGGCCCCCTGCACCGAAACGTTGGATTTGAAGAATTTCTCTTTAACTTTCGGTAAATCTTCAGGGGAAATTCCGCAGCCGGTATCGCTTATAAGAATATTAATCTTTCTTTCAAGAACTTGAGCGGAAACGCCAACCTTGCCGCCCTGGGATGTATATTTAAAGGCGTTGTCAAGAATATTGACAAAAACCTGTTTGATTCTGTGGGGATCTCCGTCCATCGGAGCACATTCGGTGGGAGCATTATAAATAAGCTCAATGCCATCTTTTGCGGAACGCTCTTTAAAAACAAACACTGCTTCATCAAGCTCTGCAAGAACATCTATTCGCTCTTTGTTCAGTGTAAAGCGTCCGTTTTGCATTCTGGAAAAATCCAAAAGCTCCTCAACTAATTCAGCCAGTCGGCCGGATTCGTTGATTATTATATTCATTCCTCTTTGCATTAGCACCGGGTCACTGTTGCCGATTTGCAGCAGAGTTTCTCCCCAGCCCTTTATGGCGGTAAGAGGAGTACGCAACTCATGGGAAATTGTAGAAATGAAATCGTTTTTCATTCTATCGGTTTCACTTATTTCACGAGCCATAAAATTAATGGTTTCACACAGGTCTCCGATTTCGTCATCGTAATAGGTACTGTCAATACGGGCATTTAAATCACCGCCGGCAATCTTTTTTGCCGTCTCGTTAATGCTTTTTACGGGATTGACTATGGATTTAATAAAATATGACCCGGAAAATGCAACTATCAGCAAAGCAAGAGAGAAAATAACAATAATCAATGTGACCATAGCGGCAATTTGATGGTCAATTTCTTCCAAAGAAATAATAAAACGAACCGCACCGCTCTCTGTATTTCCAACAGAAGTCAGCATATATGAAAGCGCCATAACCTTTTCGCCGGATGACATTTTGCCGTACCATATACCGTAACCTAAGCCTGAAGCATAGGCGTTATCATAGTCCGGCATAGATTCATCTGCATTAGGCTGAAAACCGTTTGAAGAAATAATAGGTTCTCCGTTAGAATCTATAACCCAAACTTCCATTTTATCTTTATCTTCAAAATTTTCTACAAAGGTTCTTGCGCCGCTTCTGAATCTCTCCTCAGAGCCACCTATGTAAAGATTGAAAAAAGAAGTTACATTATCATTAGCGTGAGTTTTCAAAGTCATGGCTACACTCTCGTAATAATATGATCTCAGAGCGACGGAGGAAACAATGACAGTAATGAAAAATAAAAAAGCAATTATACCGAATGAGCTTATGTACCAGCGTTTTGTGATGCCTTTAAATTTACTCACAAGTCTCCTCCTTTTTTTGCAATTTTCTCACCGGGTTAAATCATCCATTTATATCCGTGTCCCCAAATTGTGACAAGGTGCTTGGGCGCTGAAGAGTCATCTTCCACTTTCATTCTCAGTCGTCTAATGTTTACATCGACAACCTTTTCTTCGCCAAAATAAGAGTCGCCCCAAACTTTATTTAATATATCGGTTCGGCTCAGAGCAGCCTCGGGATTACGGAAGAAGTATTCTATTATTTGAAATTCAACCTGAGTCAGTTCAATCATCTTGCCGGCTTTTTTTAAAGTACGGCTTCTCAGATCCAAAGTAAAATCGCCTAAAACAATTGTTGTTTGAGAATTGGTTTCTTTTGCTTCTTTGTTCATAACAACTCTGCGGTAAACCGCATCTACTCGTGCCATAAGTTCCGTAGGAGAAAAAGGCTTTGTAACATAGTCGTCTGCACCTACCAATAAGCCAGTA
This sequence comes from uncultured Oscillospiraceae bacterium, assembly GCA_958451705.1. Taxonomy (GTDB): domain Bacteria; phylum Bacillota; class Clostridia; order Oscillospirales; family Acutalibacteraceae; genus UMGS263. The sequence goes on along the minus strand of CAUDRD010000029.1, from coordinate 1,794 downwards.
ACCTTGTCCATTTCCTGAGTTTTCGCCGTAAGCATAATTATTCCTATATTCTTATCTCTGGCACGCAGCTCTTTACATAATTCAAGACCGTCCATAACCGGCATCATTATGTCAAGCAGAGCCATATCTATATCTGCGCCGTGTTCTTCATAAATTCTCAAAGCGTCGGCACCGTCAGCGGCTTGAAAAACAGTATACCCAACTCTTTGCAAATTTATTACGATAAACTCGCGTATAGCAGCCTCGTCTTCTGCTACAAGTATATTTTTCATAATAAGCTCCTTTAATTATTCTATTATTTCAAATTGCTGTATTAAAACTTTTGATGTAATACCGTAACTTTTTGCGCTGTCATAAATTTTAGCAGCATAAACCAAACTGTTGTTTTCTGCAATTTTAACCTGACCGCTGTATTTTTCTTCCGACCAATCAGAACTCGGAATTGCAGCAATGCTGAACAGCTTGTCCCCTAAAGTAGAGTCAGATTTGTTTATCTCATAAAACGTCCATACTCGATTTTCAACATCATTTTCTATGGTCATTTTGTCAAGCCATTCGGTTTTAAAATTAAAAACATAATAATCGGAAGAATTGATTGCTGAATAGGCTACAGGCACGAATTTATTGCTTGTAGAAAAAGTACACCACTTTGTTAAAAACACGCTAGCTGTAGCAGGAGAATTCAAAGAAGAATCGCTGTCGGTACTCGCTTCAGCTTTCAAAGCGCTGCTGGTAGTATAACTGCCGAAAAGTGGAACCTGCAAGGGCGTTTCAATAAGTCCGTCACCGTTAATGTCCCTTGACTCTATTCGTGTACTTCTAACAGTAGAAGTAACGCTTTGAGTATCAGGATCCAGCAGCGGAGAATATAGGCCGTTTATCTTGCTATCCCAGTATATTATCTCAGTAGACATGGATATATCTCCCCTAATTGCGTCCACAAAGATTCTATATGGCTTATTTTTAGATGACGGCTCCAACTTAATGGAAGAATACCCCGAAACCGTACTGTCCATAGTTACAGAACTTACAGAGGCAATACTGCCGTCAGATCGCACAGCATAAAGCGTACCTATTTTTTTAACGCTTTCATTTGATGCAAGACTAGAAATAAGAAAAATCTCTTTCCCGCCGCTTCCGTCAACATCAAAAATTTTCATTGCTGAATAAGGCTCGTTAAAAATAAGCTGGACTGAATTAATGATATTTTCCTCAGAAACTCCGATACTGTAAATTGACAGAATACTTGCTGTTTTAGAATCGAAAAATCCCCAACTTATTACAACTTGTAAGTTGCCGTCATTTTTAATGTCTTCAAACATTATTTCATTTATGCTGTTTCCTAGACCTTTAAAATCGGAGACAATATTCCATTTTTCTCCGGAATAATCAAAGAAAGCCATTCTAACCGTTGTGCTTTCATTTTCCGGTGAATAAAATATAATTGCCTCATCCACACCGTCATTATCCATATCATACATGACGCAAGGTGACTGATAATCCCCAGAAAGAGGATACTTGAGAGAATACTTTACCCCAACAGAGGTTTCAAAAGCTTTCATTAACTGAGAATTCACTTCGCCGGATATTTTAGGCGGACGCATTAAATTATCTACCGATGAAAAAAGAAATGTGTCGCATCCTGATAGCAGACAAAGGAGCAGAACAGATACTATAACAGCTAATAGCTTTTTAAACATAATAATCAGTCACCTCCTTTAAAATTATTGCTCATAATTATTGGGTTTTAATATTTACAGTTATCTTATAATCGCCATAAGCCCAGCAGGAATT
>CAUDRD010000028.1 GCA_958451705.1 uncultured Oscillospiraceae bacterium | reverse complement strand
TGCGGGGAGCTTGTAAGAAAGTACGTTTGACTTTGGCAGGTCGATTTCGGTGCATTTACCGGTTTCGATATCCTTTGAAACTGATGTCTCATAGTCAGCAGTTACCAGAACTTTTTCTCCGCCGATTACAGCCGGTGGATTATCTCTCAGCTCCGTCATCATATCCTGCATCTTTGCCATTCCGCTTGCACCCTCAAAGGCGAAGTTGAGAAGGTGATGAAGATACATTCCGTGCTCCTTGTAAAGAGCTTCAATAACGTCAATAAGAGTTTTGCCGCAGGTTTTGTAGTAGGATGCCATTTCACAGATAAGCATTGAAGCTACAACGGCATCTTTATCTCTTGCGTGTGTTCCGGCAAGGTAGCCGTAGCTTTCTTCCATACCTACAATATATCTGTCAGCTTCACCCTTTGCCTCAAGCTTTGTAATAAGCTCACCGATATACTTAAATCCTGTAAGCAAATTGAAAATTTTACAGCCGTATTTTTTAGCGATTGCAGTTACAAGCTCAGAAGTTACAATAGTTTTAACTGCAATGGGCTTTTCGGGGAGAGTGCCAAGGGCCTTACGTCTTGAAAGGAGATATTCGATCATTACCGCTCCAACTTCGTTACCTGTCATAAGACGGAATTCGCCCTTGTGATGTACTGCAATACCAACTCTGTCGCAGTCGGGGTCTGTGGCCAGGAGCAGGTCAGCAGGCTGTGTTTCGCTGAGTTTTATCGCACACTCAAAGGCCTGTTTAATTTCAGGGTTTGGATAGGGGCAGGTGGGGAAGTTTCCGTCGGGGTATTCCTGCTCCGGCACAACTGTTACGTTTTCAATGCCGATTCTTTTGAGTATTTCTCTTACGGGCTTGTTGCCTGTACCATTAAGGGGAGTATAGATAACTTTAAGTCCGGCGTTTTTGCAGGCATCAGGGCTTACGCAAACACTCTGAACTGCAGCGTAGAATTCCTCGTAAATATCCTGTCCGATAAACTCTACAAGTCCCTCTTCAACAGCCTTGTCAAAATCCATTGTCTTAACCCCTGTAAACATATCAACCTTCTGAATATATTCATAGGTTTTAAGAGCTGCCTCGTCTGTCATCTGGTAGCCGTTGGGGTCATAGCACTTGTAGCCGTTATACTTTGCCGGGTTGTGGCTGGCTGTGATAATAATACCTGACTGGCATTTAAGTCTTCTTACCGCAAAAGAAAGCATGGGTGTGGGAACAAGCTCAGGATAAAAATAAACTTTTACTCCGTTTGCCGCAAGAACTCCTGCTGCGCCCTTTGCGAAAAGGTCTGATTTTATTCTTGAATCGTATGCTATTGCAACGCTGGGGTTTTCATATTTACTGTTGAGAAAATCTGCAAGACCCTGTGTTGCCTGATTTACGGTGTAGACGTTCATTCTGTTTGTACCGGCTCCGATAACACCTCTTAAACCGGCTGTGCCGAATTCAAGGCTCTTGTAGAAGCGGTCGAAAATTTCGTCTTCATTGTCTTTGATGCTTTCAAGCTCCCCCTTAAGGTCAGGGTCAGAAACCGCATTTGTGAGCCAGAGGGAATAAAGTTCGTTTACGTTATTCATAAGCATTTGCTCCCTTTTAGTTTATATTTTTACTATTATATTTTACAGCTAAAAAAAAGTGGTGTCAACATTAACAGGTTAGTTATTATGACGGTTTTCTCTTGCCTTAATCGACATTAGAAGATATAATACTAAACATAGTATTACTATTCAGGAGGTGTGCAGGTGTTTTCGAAGGTATTAAGCATGGGCATTTTTGCAATGGATGCCTATGTGGTTAATGTTGAGGCGGATTTGTCTCAGGGGTTGCCCCAGTTTGCCGTTGTGGGACTTCCGGGGGCTTCCGTAAGCGAATCCCGTGACCGTGTGCGTTCCGCTATAAAGAACAGCGGATTTGAGTTTCCTGCGTCAAGAATTACCGTGAACCTTGCCCCTGCCGATATTAAGAAGGAAGGTTCTGTTTATGACCTTCCGATCCTCGTAGCCGTTCTGACTGCCGGAAAGCAGCTTTTAGTTGATAACCTATGTGAAAAAGCTTTCATCGGAGAGCTTTCTTTAAGCGGAGAATTAAACCGTGTAAACGGAGCATTGCCCATGGCTATAAAGGCTGAGAAAAGCGGTATAAAAGAGCTTTATGTTCCCTTTGCCAACGGCGCCGAATGTGCCGTAGTTGAGGGGATAAAAGTTTTTCCCGTAAAAAATGTGAAGGAGCTTTCCGCTCATCTTGAAGGCAGAAGCTTAATAGAGCCTGTAAAAAAGAGCAGCTTTGAAACTATGGGACGCTCAGAACTGCTTCCCGATTTTGCCGACGTAAAAGGACAGTTTGCCGCAAAGCGTGCGTTGGAAATTGCAGCGGCCGGGGGACACAACGTAATGATGATAGGCCCTCCCGGTTCCGGCAAAAGTATGCTGGCAAAGCGTATACCCTCTATTCTTCCCGATATGACCTATGAAGAGTCCCTAGAAACTACTATGCTTTATTCCATTGCGGGAAGGCTGCCGGAAAACTGTTCCCTTATAACTGCAAGACCTTTCCGCTCTCCCCACCATACAATTTCTCCCGTGGGACTTTCGGGAGGAGGAGCGATTCCCCGTCCCGGAGAAATTTCTCTTGCCCATAACGGAGTTTTGTTTCTCGACGAGCTTCCTGAGTTTCCTAAAGCCACTATGGAGGTGCTCCGTCAGCCTATTGAGAATAATGAGATAACAATTGCAAGGGCATCGGGAGCCTATACTTATCCCTGTTCGGTGATGCTTGTATGCGCCATGAATCCATGTCCCTGCGGATACTACGGTCATCCTGAAAAGAAATGCACCTGTCCTAAGGGAACCCCTGCAAAATATCTTTCAAAGGTATCGGGGCCGCTTCTTGACAGGCTCGATATTCATATAGAAGTGCCGCCTGTGGATTTTCAGAATCTCAGCGATATTCAGCCGGCGGAAAGCTCTAAGGATATAAGAGAACGAGTTAACGCCGCAAGAAAAATTCAGCAGGAGAGGTTTGCAGGAACAAATGTTACCTGCAACGCAAAAATGGATGCTGCTCAGACGAGAGAGTATTGCCGTATGGAGCCGAAAGCTGTGGAGATACTTAAAAAAGCCTTTGAAAAGCTGGATCTTTCAGCAAGGGCATATGATAAAATACTCAGAGTATCCAGAACCATAGCCGACCTTGACGGCGGGGGAGAGATAACCGCAGCCCATGTTTCCGAGGCGGTACAGTACAGAAGTCTTGACAGAAAATTCTGGCGATAAAATTTTATATTTTAAATAAATAACCGCACGACAGTTAAAATCGTGCGGTTCATTTTATGTTTTTCTTTAGGAAAGTAAAGCATTAATCCTTTACATATTCCGCAATATCCTCCAGTGAACAGTTTAAAACACAGCATAGTTTATTTAAGGTTTTAGTCTCTATATTTTCGTTGGCTTTAAGTCGTCTTATTGTTTTGCTGTCAATGCCGCATTTTTCCCTTAGCTGATAGGTGGATATATTTTTTTCTTCCATTGTTTTCCAAAGTCTGTCAAATTTAATCATAACGGCACTCCCCATAGATATTGACAGTTAATATTATGGGGGTTATAATCTTGTTTATTAAGGGGATATAATCCCCATAAATTTTGGCAAAATCGTTTTAAATAAGATTACAAAAAACGAAACGCCGGGAAAAATTTTCCCGACGCTTGTCAGCTGTTTTAAGTTTATTTTTCTTCCTTCAACCGCTCAATAAACTGCAAAATAAGGCGGATGTCCCTTTCATCCATTGTTTTAAGCTCTTCGGCGGCTTTATTGACAAGCTCAGGGTTGCTGTTTTTCTCATCGAAAAATTCACCGGGAGTTATTCCGAAATAATTGCATATTGCAAAAAATTCAGACATAGGCGGCAGAGCCTTGCCGGAAGATATATTGTAAATGTAACCTCTGCTGTGGCCGAGGTCATAGCTCATTTGGTATTCCGAAACGCCTTTGCTTATACGAAGCTGTGAAATTCTGTTCCTTACAAAATCTTCATACATTCAAATCGCCTCCTGAATACTTATCTTATTCCACAATTCAATTTGAATATTCAAAAAAATAATTGTTATTTTATAATTTAAGTCAAACAATATATGTTATAATATGCGAATCACGGTAAACGGTTGTATGTGCCTCAGCAAATTTTAATGCCGGTGGGGAGCGTTGTAATGTGTTCGTAAAAGACGGAAGAGCTATCTTAAAAATAAAGGCTTATGAGTATATTGAAATAGCTGAAAAAAGAATCAGCTTCGGTTCCCTGAGAAGCGATATGGATAATCTCTTAGGTGAATCAAGAAATGCAGAAGCTGCAGAAGACTTTTGTGAAATTTTAGGCGATATACGTTTGGAATTTTGCAGCGGAAAATTTTCCGCCGCCGTTGTACCGGAAGGGTATAATCTTTATTTAAACCAGTTGTTTTTGGGATATTCATTTTTAGGGGTGGAGAAACACCTCGAAGAAGCTTTTTCGCCTGTAGTGAGGTTAAACAAAAAGGGGAGTGTCTGCTGCAAAAAGGCCGGGATAATCTGTTTTAACAGGGAAGACACAAGAATATTTATCTGTTCAAAGGAGTTTTACGGACAATACAGCGCAATGCTTTTGCTGATGGAGCAATGTGAACAAAAGACGTCTATTAATGATGTATAAAAAGGCAATTGAAAAAGAAAACCCAAGTGGTATAATTGTATCCCTGTTTGTTCGCCGTGGAATAGACAGGGATTTTCTGTTATGGGCAAATATAATCTCACGGGTATTTGGTCGTTTCAGCGAGAAAAATTTATGCAGGGAGGACTAATTATGATTGAACTCAATGGCATAAACAAAACTTTTCGAGTTGCAAAGCGAAATGCCGGTTTAAAAGAGGCTGTAAAAACTTTTTTCAAAAGGGATTACACCGAAATCCAAGCCCTTAACAATGTAAGCTTCACTATCGGAGAGGGTGAAATTGTAGGGTACATAGGACCCAACGGAGCGGGAAAAAGCAGCACGGTTAAGGTGATGAGCGGAATACTCACGCCGGACAGCGGAACGTGCGTTATAAACGGTCTTACGCCGTGGAAGAACCGTAAAGAGCACGTTAAAAACATAGGCGTTGTTTTTGGGCAGCGTTCCCAGCTTTGGTGGGATGTTCCTGTAATAGATTCCTTTGAACTTATAAGGGATATTTACGGGGTGAAGGAAAATGTGTACAAAAGGAATTTAGAGGAGCTGACTGAGCTTTTGTCCATAGAGGAGATACTTAAAACTCCTGCAAGGCAGCTGAGTTTAGGCCAGCGTATGAGGTGCGAAATAGCCGCTTCTCTGCTCCATGACCCCAAAGTACTTTTTCTGGATGAGCCTACAATAGGTCTTGATGCGGCTTCTAAGCTTGCGGTTAGAAGCTTTATCAGAAAGCTGAACAGTGAGAAAGGTACAACGGTAATTCTCACCACTCACGACACTCAGGATATTGAAGCTCTTGCAAACAGAATACTTCTCATAGGAAAGGGTAAGATACTTCTCGACGACACCCTCGACGGTCTTAAAAAGCGTTACTCAGCTGTAAAAACTCTCACTGTCCGTTACGGTGAGGGGGATATACAGGAAAAAGAGGGGATGACCTTTAAGGAAAAGAAAGAGGGACTTGCCGTTATTGAGGTAAACACCGCCCTTGTTTCCGTTTCACAGGCTATCGAGCATATTTCTCACACAGCGGATATAATGGATCTGTCCGTTACACAGACCTCCGCAGATGAAATTGTGCTCTCTCTTTACAGGGAGTTTGGCATATGAAAAAGTATTTAAGCTATTTCAGAATACGTTTCATAAACTCACTTCAGTACCGAACGGCGGCTTATGCAGGTATTGCCACCCAGTTTGTCTGGGGATTTATGGAAATACTGCTGTTTTCCGCCTTTTACCGGGAAAATCCGGATTCTTTTCCCATGGATTTTTCCGCACTTGCATCTTATATCTGGCTTCAGCAGGCTCTTTTGGCTATCTTTATGCTCTGGTTCTGGGACAAGGATATTTTCAATATGATTTCCGACGGAACCCTTGCCTATGAGCTTATACGGCCTGCCGATGTTTATTGGCTTTGGTTTACTAAAAATGTCGCTTCAAGAATTTCGGCTGCCCTTTTAAGGTGTTTCCCGATTCTGATTGTGGCGTCATTGCTTCCGGAGCCTTACGGGCTTTCTCTTCCCGCTTCACCTACAGCGTTTTTGATGTTTGTCATAACGGGAATTTTAAGCTTTTTAATGGTGGTAGCGTTATGTATGATTGTGTATGCAGGTTCTGTTTACACAATTTCACCAAAAGGTCTTATGGCAGTTGTAAGCACTGTTGCGGAGCTTTTAAGCGGAGCCCTTGTACCGATACCCTTTATGCCGATGTGGCTTGAGAGAATACTTTATTTTACACCCTTTGCGGCAATGCAAAATCTCCCTCTTAGAATTTACGGCGGAGATATTGCCGGGACGGAAATGATTTGCAGCCTTTTGCTCCAAATCTTCTGGCTTTTTGCAATGGTTATTTTCGGGAGAGCGCTGCTTTTAAAAGGACTCAAAAGCGCAGCTTTGCAGGGAGGGTGAAAAATGAAGCTATATTTTCGTTATTTTTCCATACATATTAAAAGTATGCTCCAATATAAAGCCTCTGCTTTTATGATGTTTATAGGACAGTTTATGGTAAGCTTTACTGCACTTATAAGTGTTTATTTTATGCTTTCAAAGTTTTACTCAGTTAAAAGCTTTACTTTGGAAGAGGTATTTCTGTGCTTCGGCTGCGTACAGCTTTCCTTCAGTTTAACCGAGTGCTTTGCAAGAGGTTTTGACACTTTTTCCTCTATGATAGGTAACGGCGAATTTGACCGCATAATGCTGCGTCCTAAAGGGCTTGTCTTTCAGGTGCTCTCATCAAAGATAGAGTTCAGCAGACTGGGAAGAACTTTGCAGGCGGTGCTGGTGTTCATTTATGCCGTAATTGCAGCCGATATAAACTGGAGCACAGCCAAAGTTTTCACTTTGACGTTTATGGTTATAGGGGGAATAGCCGTATTTTTCGGACTTTTCCTCATTAATGCCGCACTGACCTTTTTTACCATTGAAGGACTTGAGGTAATGCATATCTTCACCGACGGAAGCCGTGAATTTGCCCAGTATCCTGTTTCCATTTACGGAAAGGCGATACTTAAATTTTTGACTTTCATTGTGCCCGTCGCCCTTTTTCAGTATTATCCCTTATTGGTGCTGACGGGAAAAAGTGACAGTGTGCTTTATATGTTTACTCCCGTTATATCGGTTTTGTTTGTCGTTCCTTCGGTGATAATATGGAAATTCGGCGTAAAGCATTATAAGTCTACAGGCTCGTAAAACCATAATAAAAAAGGACGCTCAGGAGATTAATTTCCCTTAGCGTCCTTTTGAGTTTTTATAGATTTATTTTCCCCTTAGCTGTTTGCCTGTAAGGCAGTCGGCTATATGGGTAAAGATTGCAATGTGGTTTGATGAAACATATTTATCTGTGTGGAGGCTTCCGAAATACCACTTTGTAAAGGTACAGGATTTATTAAGCTCTTCAAGATATGCGTTAACGCCGCTTATACGCACTTCGCTGTCCTCACCTGATTTGAGGAACCTTTTAATAGTCGCCGGAGGTTCATGGGTGACTATAACGTCAACCTTGCAGTCATATTTTTGAAGGTTGTCAGCGCCCTCAATAAGTTCGTCCTTTCTTGGAATCTCATCCCTCGACCAGTTGCCGGCTCCCATTCTCAGCTCAATATCGGGGCTTTCTCCGCCGCCCATAGTGAATATTTTAATGCCGTCTATATCGAAAATCTGTCCTCTCATAAGGTGATATATATTTTTTCCTATTTTATGCACCTTGCCGCCGTTCCACTGAGAAACCTCATATTCGTTGAGCAGTTTGAAGTTTTCGTGGGTTCCGTCAACAAAGCAGATGTTGAATTTTTTCTTTTCAAGTTTTTTAAGTGTATGGCGTTCTTTGCGGCTGCCGTCCCAAATAAAACCGAAATCGCCGCATATAATTAATGTGTCTCCGGATTTAATATCCTTCATTGCAGGTGCGGAAAACCTTGAAATATCGCCGTGGGTATCTCCTGTAATGTAAACCATAAAGCAAACCTCCCTATATAAAAAACCGGTGGAAATCTCTGATAAAAAATGTTTATTTTTTTCCCGGATGCTGTTATACTATAAGAGTCAGTATCGTTATGAAAATATAATACAACATTTTCCGGGAGATTGCCATGAAAAAATTTTTAATTTTCCTTGTTACATTACTTTTGCTTGTGGGAATGGTTTTTCCTGCGGCAGCTTCATATAATTCAGAAATTGAACTTAAAGCGGATGTGGCTCTTTTAATAAGCTTAAATAATGAAAAGGGAACCGTAATTTTTGATAAAAATGCCGACAGAAAAACGGCTCCTGCTTCTCTTACAAAAATTGCCACTGCGGCAGTTGCTTTAAAAAACTGTTCCGACCTTGAAAATACAATGGTAACCGTTAAGAAGGAGTCAATAGATTCTCTTGTGGGAACGGACAGCTCTCTTGCAAACATTAAGGCCGGCGAACAGCTTTCAATGCTGGAGCTTCTTTACTGTATGATGGTTGCCAGCGGTAACGATGCCGCTGTTGTAATAGCCGATTATATAGGCGGCGGAAACGTCAGCACTTTTGTTGATATGATGAATTCTCTTGCACAGGAACTGGGCTGCACCTCAACTCATTTTTCAAATCCCCACGGCCTTGACGCCAACGATCACTATACTACTGCCAACGATCTTGCTAAAATAACTCAGTATGCCCTTTCTTTCCCGGTTTTTGAGAAGATATGCTCTACTACCGAATATACTATCAGACCTACAAATGTTGTAAGTGAGGAGAGAACCCTCCTTACTACAAACCTTATACTTAACGATAAGACAGGTTATTATTATAAATATGCCTCCGGAGTAAAGACGGGACATACGGATAATGCCGGAAGATGCGTTATTTCAAAGGCAAGTAAAGACGGATACGAGTATTTGGGTATTATTATGCACGCACCATTTGAGGATTACACAGGGGACGGATTAAAGGACAACGGAGCCTTCCTCGAATGTGTAAAGATGTTCAAATGGGCATTTGAAAACATAAGATATAAAGCGGTATGCGATACGGTACAGCCTGTTACCACCGTCAATGTTGAACATTCCTGGTCAACGGACCATGTGCGCCTTGTGCCTAAAGAATCCAAAAAGCTTTTAATACCCGACTGGATGGATTCTTCAAATATAACTCTTGAGCCTGTTGAGGGCACTGTTCCAGAGACTATGGAGGCTCCCATTGAAAAGGGTCAGGTAATAGGAAAGGCAAAAATTGTTTACACTCCCAGCGGAGAAAATGCGGAGAAGATTGAGCTTGGTGAGGTTGAGCTTGTATCTGCCGAAGAGGTAAAGGGCAGCGTGATACTTTTTATTTTCGGAAAAATTGCGGATTTTACCCATACGACAACCTTTAAGGTGTTAGTTGTAATGGTGATTTTGATTATCGCATTTTTCATAATTGCAACTGTTATTTCCAACCACCGTAAAAAGAGGGATAGAATAAGGGTGGTTAAGGATTACAGAAGAATTAAGTGAGAAAGGAGGTAAGAGAATGGAGGCTATTTTAAATTTTGACCTTTCAGTATTCCGCTTTGTTGAAAATTATATCTGGAACCCTGTTCTCGATGTAATAATGCCCATTATAACTTACCTGGGCGAAGGCGGCGTAGTTTGGATAATTATAGCTTTAATTCTTTTGATTACCAAAAAGTACCGTAAGTGCGGAGTGGCAATGGCTTTGGGACTTATCGGCTCCCTTGTTGTTGTTGACTGGATCATTAAACCTATTGTGGAGAGACCGAGACCATTTAATCTTGAGGCATGGGAGGGTATATTCAATTACCCGAACCTTGTACCAAAGCCTTCAAGCTGGTCGTTCCCGTCCGGACATTCCTCATCTTCTCTGGCTGCGGCGGTAGCTCTTTTGTGCACCAATAAAAAGTTTGGAATTCCGGCGGTTATTCTCGGCTTACTTATTGCATTTTCGAGAATTTACGTGCATGTTCACTATCCCACTGACGTAATTGTCGGAATAATCGTGGGAGCTGTTCTCGGAATTATTGCAGGTTTTATTGCAAACCGTTATTATCCGTCTCTTGAGAATAAAATCAGAGAAAAAAGAGCGGCAAAGGCACAGGCAAAAACCGACAAATAATAAAATGTTAAACTTTTATTCTAATTAAACAAAAATGAAAAAAACAGGGTGCTCAGGCACCCTGTTTTTATTGTGCGCTTTCGTATATAAAGCCTTCTATACCGGCTTCTCTGAGCAGTTTTAGATGCTCCTGAGCATAGCTTTTGTTTTCAAAAGCGCCTGCCTGAATTCTGTAAATTGTGCCGTCACCTGACGAATCCTCTTTATAGAATGCGTCAAATCCACGTCTTTTTACATATTCGACATAGCTTTCTGCGTTGGCTTTAAGCCTAAATGCGCCGATTTGAATCCGGTATATAACCTTGGTTTCTTCCTCAGGCTTTTCAGGCTCTGGGATAACTTCCTTTAAATCCAAAAATTCTTTAACTGCTTTTCCTATAGCCTCTCCCTCCTTTTTAAGATCTTCATCACTGTCTACCAATAAACGATCGGTTGCGTTGTCAAGAAAGGCAAATTCCGACAACACGGCGGGAATACCGGTTTTAGAAGGTTCCCTTACCATTCCGAAATTGTACGCCGCCTCTGAGCTTACTTTAATGCCCCGGCTGATCTGACCTATCTCCTTAAACTTTTCCTCAATAAGCATTGCAAGGCGTTTTGAAGCGGCATCGTCCTTCCAGTAAAAAATTTCACAGCCCTGACCACCTCCTGCGTTATGGGCGATTGTTATTACGACGTTTGCTTTTTTCTCTTTTAAATCAGCAATTCTCTGGGTAATAAGCAAATCGCCCGTGTCGGTTTCTCTTGAAAGGAAAACTGTGCAGTCGTATTTTTTAAGATATTCCCGGCAATATTTGGCTGTTGTTAAGTTTATGGTTTTTTCTGTAAGGCCGGCGTAGGAAGCTCCGCCGTCGGTTCCGCCATGCTCCGGATTAAGGTAAATTTTAATGGGCAAAATAAAGTCTCCTTTCAGTATTTTATGTGGCTTCTCTTGAATATATTATGAAAATTTTTCTAATTTGCACACAACACATATGTCCTGAATCAATAAAAAAGTAAAATTGACACAAAATGAATAAATAACTCAAAAACTTGCAAAACTCAGTTCAAAAACATTGGCAAAAAGGCTTTTAAAAATAAAAATGAAAATTTATAAAAAAAACTTGCATTTTGTGTATTTATGCTTTAAAATAAAACCTGTTAAACTTTTAGGGGGTATGAAACATGAGTTATGTAGAAAGAGTGCTGGAAGACGTATGCTCTCGCAACGCTGACCAGCCGGAATTTTGTCAGGCAGTAACCGAAGTCCTTAAAGCTATCGGCCCGGCAGTTGACAGTAATCCTATTTATCAGGATGTCGGTCTTCTTGAGAGAATAGTTGAGCCCGAAAGAGCTACTATTTTCCGTGTACCATGGGTTGATGACGAAGGCAGAACAAGAGTTAACAGAGGTTACCGTGTACAGTTCAACAGTGCAATTGGACCGT
>CAUDRD010000027.1 GCA_958451705.1 uncultured Oscillospiraceae bacterium | reverse complement strand
CGTATACCGTGTGGCTCTCTCCCTTTGCGAACGCATTTGCTATTCCATGCAGAGGGATGAAGTTTTTACAGACTGTATAAAGGTAAGTATTAAAAACGACAGCCTTTGCGTTCTCGAAAAACAAAAGAAAATAATGCAGCCGACAAACAGTCCTTCAGCAATGTACGCTGAAGCCAAATCACTTTTAAAGGAGCTTTGGAACGGCGTTTTTCCAATACGGGCTTTAGGGGTATATGCGGCCTCACTTACGGAAAACGGATGTATTTGCCAGCTCTCTTTTGATTCGGGAGCGGAAAAGCTTCAAAAACGTGATAACCTTGAGGAAAGCGTTTTTATGATACGCAGCAAATACGGTGCTAATGTCCTTAAACGTGCCGTGCTTTTAGAAGAGCTTCCCTATACAGGAAGAGACGATAAAGAAGGCGGAACACCCATTCAGGAGATATGTAAATGAACATCAGCACAGAATTTTAAAATAATAAAACCGTTTTTGAGCCTTTTCAGGACACAAGAATACGTTAAAAACGACATTTTCCTTTAAAATAATCTGTATTATTAAATCGGTTTTTGCAAATTAATGTATAGGTTCCAATTATTCAAAATATACAAAAAAATCTGTTGACAAACCGTAGGTTTTCAGTTATGATATAAAAGTGCAGAAATATTAAATCGGAGGTGTTGTTTTTGGGCAAGAATTTACCCGACTACACCAACGAAGAAATGTATTCCGACGAGAAGCTTGCAGCTTTAGCAAGAAATGGTGACGCTGATGCGATTTCTGCACTAATTGCAAGATTTATTCCGGTTATAAAAAGCAAGGTTTTATTTTACAAAGACGGCTGGCCCGGACACGACGACCTTTTTCAGGAAGGTATGCTGGGTCTTTTATCGGCAGCCAAAACCTTTGACCCTTCACGGGAAGCCTCATTTAAAACTTACGCTTCTGTTTGCATCGGCAACAGAATAACCTCCTCAATTAGAGGTGCAACCGGGAAAAAACGTATACCCGAAAATCAGTTCGTTTCACTTGAAGATGAAGAGTTGCCTTTAACTGAGCCCCACTTGAATCCGGAAGAGGTTGTCCTTGACAACGAAGCGGTTGAAACTATTCAGGCCGCTTTCTCAAAACTGCTTTCCCCTTTCGAATATAAGGTTTTAATGCTTTATCTTAACGGTCACTCCTATGAGGAGATCGCCGTGCAGCTTGATTCCACCGCAAAATCGGTCGACAACGCACTGCAGCGAGTAAGGCGTAAGCTGAAATTCTTAATGTAAAAAGGTTTTATGCCTTTATTTTTAACACGGACAATAAGCGGGTTTCCGCTTTAATATGCCCCCATAGCTTAAAGTAGAGCGTTGTTTATCCAAAGGTGTCGGTGCGATTCCGTCCAAGGGCAAAATTACATTCAAGCGAGGTTAAAAAACAATGTACGAAGACAAGACTCTCATTTGCAAGGAATGCGGTAAGGAATTCGTTTTCACAGCAGGCGAGCAGGAGTTCTATGCAGAAAAGGGATTCGTTAACGAGCCCCAGCGCTGCAAACCCTGCCGTGACGCACGCAAAAACGCTAACAGACCTGAACGTGTTATGTACGAGGCAACATGCGCTAAGTGCGGCGGTGTAGCGAAGGTTCCCTTCCAGCCCCGTGAGGACCGTGACGTTTATTGCAGCGAGTGCTTTGCAAAAATGAAGGCTGAGGAAGAAGCATAAGCTTAATTGTAAATATTTTTTGCTGTTAGGTAGAATTTCTTCAAAGGCGAAGCTTTAAAGCTTCGCCTTTTCTTTATGCTGCAATTGGCATAACACACTCTGAAAATGACATATAATAATTCGGAAAGGAGTGTGTTTTTTTGAGCGATATTAAAAAAATAACTGTTGGCGGAGCTGTATTTACCATTCTTGCCGGCACTCTGCTCCACTTTGTTTTCCAGTGGAGCGGAAACAGTCCAGCTGTCGGAATTATAGGCGCCGTAAACGAGAGCACATGGGAGCACCTTAAGCTGCTTTTCTTCCCCATGGTTTTTTACGGAATATTTGAGTATTTCACTTACGGAAAAGAAACCGCAAATTTCATTCCCGCAAGGGTGATTTCAATATTTGCCGGAATGTTCATCATTGTAGCTTCTTTTTACACTTATACAGGCATAATAGGAAAAAACTTTATGGTTCTTGACATCGGCACTTTTCTTTTAGGAGCAGTCGGAGCCTATTTTATCGGATATAAAATTATAAAGTCGGATATTTTAGCGTCCCGGGAAGCGGAAATTACCGGAATAATTATCCTTATACTTCTCACACTCGCCTTTGCCCTTTTCACTTTCAGACCTCCAAAAATAGGACTCTTCTTAGATCCATCCACAGGAAAATACTCCTTTTAATGCAGGGAACCCGCTGATAAATCAGCAGGTTCCTTTTTTAATCCTTGCGGCAAATATATATGATGTGATAAAATACTAAAAAGCAATAACGTCTTTTATATTGTCTCTTACATATGTTTCGGCAAACTGTATAAGGGTTTTTATGCTCATTGGCACTTCCTCATTGTCTTCTTTACTGCATTCGAGAGAGGCAAATAACGACTCAAGCTTATAGCTCATAAGAGAAGTGGCATATTTCCCCGGTTCCGAAGGTATTGTAAATAACTCATCGGAAAGCCTTCCGCAGTCCCTGCAGGAAAGTAGAAGCTTATATACTATCAGCACATAAATTCTTCCCACAATATCGCTATACTCTTTTCCCCCGTCACGGTTCGCCTCTTCTATAACATTGGATGCGGCACGGATAAGGGTGTGAAAGTTCATTATCTCATCCTCAGGTATATCGGGTGACCCCAGCTCACCGTTAAATCCCATACGGCTGTCGCTTCTGCCCAAAAGATAATCGCAGGTTACGCCGTAAAACTCGCTTACCTTGACTACAAAGTCAAGTCCGCATTCTCTTATCCCCTTTTCATAGTGAGAAAGAAGAGCCTGCGAAACCCCAAGCTGTACGGCAGCCTCTTTTTGACTCAGGCCCCTTTCCTTCCGTAGCTCACTGAGCCTTCCGGAAAAACTTTTGTTCATAACAACACCCCAATAAAATTTTATAATTTTTTTAGATGTTTAAGATTATATACCATGAGTATATTTATGTATATACAGATTTTTACCAAATTTTACATACTTTTTTTGGAGGAGCTATGAAAACTTACCTTATTCATCTTGTAAGAAACGGTTTGACGACAGGCAACACCCAGGGCAGATATATCGGTCACACCGACCTTGAACTTAGCCTTGAGGGAGAAAAACAGCTTAAACGCCTCAAAGAGGAAATGGTTTACCCGCCCGTTGAGGCAGTATTCTCAAGCCCCATGAAGCGCTGCACACAGACCGCAGCAATTCTCTATCCCGACCAAAAGCCCATAGTATTACGTGATCTCATTGAATGTAATTTCGGTGAATTTGAGGGCAAAACCGCTCAGGAGCTTGAAAACAGTCCCCTTTTCCCCCGCTGGCTTGCCGGTGAGGATATTGAGCCTCCCTTCGGAGAGAGCAACCGTGAATTTGCCGCAAGAGTTTGCGGATGCTTTGAAAAAATAATTGAGGGCGTAATGAAAACTGGCACTCAGAACACCGCCGTATTTACCCACGGAGGAGTAATAATGACCCTTTTAGCCGCTTACGGACTGCCTGAAATGCCCATGCATCAGTGGATGACCCCCAACGGCTGCGGATTCACAATAAGGGTTACCCCATCCGTATGGATGAGAGGAAAGAAGTTCGAGGTAATAGGCGAGTTCCCGTTCTTCCCGGAGGATGAAGAGGAAAGCTATTCCGATTATGAGGATGATTTTTCCGGCTCATTCTTCGCAATCGACCTTGAAGATGATGAAGAGGAAGAGGACAAAAATAAAGAATAAGCATAATTTATACGGCGGAGATTAATTTCACCGCCGTACTTTTATATTTTACAAAGAAAAAACGTATATAAGATTACACTTTTAAGGTAAAAGACTATATTCTCACTTTGTGTCGTGTTATTTTTCCTTGTTTCAAGTTATTATAATTACGAAAGGAGGCAGAAAATGGATCAGATAAAAATAGGACGTTTTCTCAAAGAGATGAGAAAAGAAAGCGGCCTTACGCAGGAACAATTGGCGGAAAAATTAGGCGTTTCAAACCGCAGCGTTTCCCGCTGGGAAAACGGAAAAAATATGCCTGATTTTGATCTTGTAATCGAAATTGCAAACCTCTATGAAATCGGTATTGAAGAAATACTAAACGGAGAAAGGAAAAATGACATGATTGACAAGGAAAAAGAAACGGCAATGCTTAAAGTTTCGGAATACGAAAGCAATGAAAAAATGCATTTTGTCAAACAGCTGCGCATTATACTTATAATTGCTTTGATTCTACATTTTCTGTGCACCATGTTGGAATGGACCGGATTAAATTTTACATATGAAGGAGCCCATTCCTTCTTTATGGGAGCAGTTTTCGGGCTGCTTGCTTTGGGAATACTTTTAACTACCAAGTACGCCGCAAAAATAAGAGCCTTTAAACTGAGACTTCTCCAAAAGCAAAACGGCAAATAGTCAAAAACCTCCCGTACCGATTAACTGGTACAGGAGGTTTTTTCGGTAATATTAACTTTTATTTCTCAGAAAGGTTTACAACATCGTCATATACAAATTCTTCACGCTCATTGGCTGTACGGGGTTTTACGTTGACATTTTCCAGTACAAGGGTATCAACGTGTCTTGCCCAAAGTCCGTAAGCGGGAACATCCTTGAAGCGCCAGTTTTCGGGATATGTTGTGGGATATTCAGGAATAAAGGGACGCCATACAACATTCTCTTTGCTTTCCCTGTAAGTGACGTCTATATTTTTCATTGTAACGTTCTTAATGTAATTTGTATCTCCATGATGCTTAACGCCGGAGATAATCATGGGAAGTTCAGCATTCTTTGAAGTTACGTTTTCAATAACGATATTTTCTACCTTGCCTGCCATATCCTTTGCATCGTCGTCGAACATATCACGGTTGCAAAGGCGGATAAATACGGGGCATGTAACCTGATCGGTTTCAAGGTTGCGTACTGTAATATCGCTTACAACTGAGCCGTCGGCGGACTCAATTGAAATGCCTGAGACAGAACCGGGGTAAATATCGGGAAGGCTTGCCTTGCAGTCCTCTATCGTAACGTCGCTTATATCGCTGTAGGTTTCGGTTCCGATTTTAAATGCATTTGTGCAGGTGATAACCTCGCAGTCGGAGATTCTTATATCAGACATTGCACGGGGATTTTCGTCCTTGCCGTTTTTAATTACAACTCCGTCATCAGCAGTTGAAATAAAGCAGTGGTCTACCTTAACGTCGTTTGAACCTACAATATCAATTCCGTCCGTATTGGCCACATGACGGTTATTGTTAATAACCATGTTCATAACGTCTACATCGTCGCACTGGTCAAGCTTAAGAGTCCAGTTCATAGAGTTTTCGAGAACAACGTTATCAACTATAACGTCCTCACAGCCTCTGAGCCATACCATGGCATCGGGTCTTCCGTCAATGCCGAAACGGATTCTCGCACGGTATTCGCTTCTCATAGTTCTTATATCGGAAACCTCAAGGGGCTCAAAAAGGGGAGATTTTTTAGGAGCAGTTACAAAATATTCGCCCTCGCCGCAGATTTTTCCGGGGCCTGTGATTTTGATATTTTCGGCGTTTTCGGCTTTAATAAGAGCACCTGAAAAATCGCCGAAATTATGGCTTGCCACAATGGAAGAATCCTTAGCAACGCAAAGGGTTACGTTGCTTTTAAGATTTATAGTACCTGAGCGATATGCTCCGCCGGTTACAAGGACTATTCCGCCGCCCTCAGAAGAACAGGCATCTATTGCTTTATTTATGGCGTCGGTGTTAAGTTCGGCGTCCACATTAGCTCCGTAATCGCGTATATCGTACATTTTTTCCTCAGTGGGAGTTGTTCCGATCAAATACTGTGAAAACGGAACGTCGGCATAAAAATCGCCCTCCTGTATCGGCACAACCTCGCCGGAATCTTTAGTAAAGTACCAGTAAAGACCGCCGGCAACGCAGGCGCAAACTACCACAGCCACTAAAACACCAACAATTATTTTTGTCTTTTTCAAGGACAATCCCTTCTTTCTTAAATCTTCTCTATATCAGCAGAAATTTAAATTTGAGACAATTTCAGGTTTATGAAAATATTTTCTCTCCAACTTCTTTGAGGGATTTTGAAGACGGTACGGCGGGATATTCCTTTCTTGAGCAGACCCACTGCCACTCCTGTGCGAACCAGTCTATAGAGGTTTTCTCTCCTGTTTCAATCTCTTTTGCCTTAGCTTCAATCCAGCGCTCCCAGCGTTTAAGATAGAGATCCTCAGCAAGACCTGACCACTGACGGTTTGAATAGTCGTGAAGCATTCCCACATCGCTCTGGTACTGACCGCCCCAGGTTGTAATAAGCATTTTGGCGTTGAGCATAAACAGGTCTTTTGTAAAATCGTCGTCATCCTTGCAAAGATCCTGTGCCATGGAAATCCAGCTGCCTACAAGCCATTCGGGGTTGGTGCCGATTATATCACAGGTAGTGTGAAGCTTTTGAAGGAAGTTTTCCGACTCAGCTTTAAATTTTTCAAGGTTCTTTTCCTTATAAGCGTCGCCCATAGCCTTCTGATTTGCCTGAAGACGGTTAGACATTACCTGACGCAGACAGTCGGCAACATCATAGCGGTACTCACTGCTGGAGGAAAGCTTATCGTAATCTTTAAGGAGCAGCTTTACGGCATTTTCAAACTTTTCTGTATCGTAGTAGATAAACGCAGTTCCCCAAGTGGAAGCGGATTTTACCGTTTCGGAGGGTCTTGCACACATCGGTGATTCGGGAGCGCCCTCTCCGCCGCCGGCAGTTGAATTGTAAACAGTTTCAAGAAGCAGCTTCCAGGCCTCATAAGCGTTTTCCGACTCTGCACCGTAACGTCTTTCGGCATAATCCTTAAGCCACTGTTTTACATCGGTCTTCTCAACAGCTGAATCCTTGGTTTTCTGCCAGGGCATTTCGAGGAAGAAATCGAACATAACGGGATTGGAGCGTGAAGCCTCCTGAGTTATTCCGACACCTCCCATGGCTTTTGCGGTGTTCATAGCGTCGGGCACATCGTTGCAGAGAGTGGCAAGATGGCCGTTAAGACCCATTCTGCCGCCGAAGTTATTGAGCATACAGAAAACCCAGGGTGTAAAGTGGAACTCCTTGCCTCTGAAGTTCTTCCAGTGAGGCTTATTCTCAGCAAACAAATCGAGAATGAGCAGCCTTTCTTTTTCTTTGCGAGCTGCTAAAAGTATACCGGAGGATGGGTTTTTATCCCATGACTGAATTACCCATACACATTTCGAATCAAACTTTTTCATGGCTCCGATAATGTTTTTACCTACACTGTAAAGTGATACGCCCTTACGATTGCCGCCCTCGTGGAAGGGGTCGGTGGCATAGGCGTGAGCAAATTTTCCGTAAACCTCCGCCTGAGATTCATAGAAAAGCTTTGCATAGCGGTGGAAAGATTTTGTATTTGTCTTTACCATCCAGGGTCTTTCGTATTTATTCCATAATCCCTGGGGAAGCACTTTAACTTTCGGGTCTTTCTTTTCTATATCTGCGGGTATCATTCCGCTGTAACCCTCTAAAACAGGCTCCATACCCATTGCACGCATAAAGAACTGATTCTTTCTTGCAAGCTCTGTGCGCTTTTTAAACCAGCTGTCGGGAAGAGGACCGCCGAAAGCGGACATATTGGACATATAAAGCCATGCAAAATATGCGGGACCTGTTAAAAACTTTTTGACCTCTTCATATGTATAGCCGATTTTCATCATAAATCTGCGCCACACCTCTTCCTGAGCGGTAATATCAAGAATAAGGTTTGCGCCGTTAAGGGCAAGATAGTCAAGCTCCTGCTGCCACTGCTCTTCGCCCCAGAAAGCCATTGTATAAGAATGGGTGCAGTAATTATAGGCGTATCTGCTTTTAGCTCTGCAGTATCTTGTGATTTCACCTTCAAAAGCGGGAGGATTTTCGGGAAGGTTCATCTGTTTTCCCATCTGAGAAACATGGCACTTACAATAGTATTTAAGATAATGGTTTATGCCTGCCGCAAGGCTTACTCCGTTTCTTCCCTTTACGGAGATTTTGCCGTCCTTTGCAGAAAGGGTAAAGGAATCAGTCTCACCGGGCACAAGTGAAAACTCGAACCAGCTTACATATTTTTCTCCCATTACACGGGAAACAAGTCCTTTGACCGCTTCATATGTATCTTCTTCGGTTATCTCTCTTGCCCAGGGAGTTTTGTCAAAATCCTCTGCGCCGAAATTTTGCTGCT
Source organism: uncultured Oscillospiraceae bacterium (assembly GCA_958451705.1). GTDB lineage: Bacteria > Bacillota > Clostridia > Oscillospirales > Acutalibacteraceae > UMGS263. The sequence goes on along the minus strand of CAUDRD010000027.1, from coordinate 3,357 downwards.
TTTCCTCACATTCTTCGAAGCTGTCATATTCGCCGTCGAAAGTCTCTAAGGTAAATGTTTTAGCGGTAAGGTTAAGAACTCTTACAAATCTGATTTTTCCGTCAAAGGGAACAGTAAGAGTTTTTTCCTCTTCGCTTAAATTAAAATCTCCTATTAGCTTAAAACTGAGCTTATCTGCTCCGCCGTAAATTCGTACCGCACCTTTTCCGCTGTAACCGAATTTAAGGCTCTTCATGGAGCAAAGTCCACCTAAATCAGCTTCCCAAAATTCAAGCTCAGACTGGGGACGCCAGTTGATGCTTACAATTTTGCAAATTTTATCCATGTTCTCAAACACCCCTGATTTTATTGTCTTGCATATATATCCACACCAAAAAAACAAATATATAGTAAATCCGTTTTTCGGTAATGTACAGCTTTATTTATATATTTTTGCTATTGCACCTAAAAATACCTTTTCGGGCAAAATCCGCTTTAAGGCCATTACACCTTTATACATTGCGCCAACGGTTATATGTATTGGAGGATTTTCCTTTTCGCTGGCTTTAAGGGCAGCTAAAGCCGGCTTCATAGGCGATACTCCGTTTTCTTCATCGTGAGCCATTTTAGCAACTGCGCTTTCACAATGTTTGCGGTACGGGGAATTTTCAGGCACCGACATTTTTCTGGCATCTGTAAAGCCAGTTTTTGTGTCTCCCGGCTCAATAATGCAGACTCTTATTCCGAAATCCTTAGCCTCAGCCCTGAGAGCCTGAGCGTAGGCATCAAGAGCATATTTGCTGGAGGAGTAGTGGCTCTGATAAGGCAGTGGCACTCTTCCGGCAACGGAACTCATAATAAGCACCAGGCCTTTCCCCTGGCTTCTGAAAATAGGAAGCACATGACGGTTTACCCTTAAAACGCCGAAATAGTTTACGTCAAACTGTCTTCTTGCATCCTCTTCCAATGTGTCCTCCGCTGCTCCGGCAATGCCCATACCCGCACAGCAAAGAACTATGCCTATTCCTGTTTCTCCGGCGATTTTCTCAACGCAATTCTTTACGGACTCTTCACTGCATACGTCCATTTTTATTGAGATAATCTCTCCGTCGCCCAGCTTTTCCCTTTTTTCTTCGCAGTGCCTTGAAGCTGCCCAAACCGTATAACCTTTTTGAGCAAAAAGCTCCGCCGCAGCTCTGCCTATGCCAGATGAGCCGCCGGTTATAAGTATGCTTTTACCGTAAGGATAAACCATAATAAACGCCATAGGCATAAATTCAAACAGCCGTTTAAATTAAGCTGATAAGAAATTATGCCGTCCCTTTCTGTATATTTTTCAGTCTTTAAAATTAAGAAAATCCTCTGAATGTTCTCTTATATACTTTGCAGAAAGTCCGTAAACATCGACAGTCTTTATTAACTGTGCAAACTCTCCGTCAAGACGTGAAATCTCTTCACCGTCAACGGAAACCTCTTCGTTATTTTCATCGGACATATTGTACTCTTGTTTTATAATCTCTGTAAGTCTTTTATTTTTGAAAACTTCATCTGCCGCCTGTGAAACAAGTCCCGTCAAAGGCTCTCCGTTCTTTTTGAAGAACTCGTAAAGGCCGTCCTTTGTATCCTCCATAAGGTACTCCAAGGTGTAAACATATTTACAGGGGAGAGGAATCTGATTAAATCTTTCCTCCATGTCGATATGCCTTTCGAGGTGTAACTGTACACTGGCCGCCACTCCCTCAAGAAGCTTTTCGTCGGGAGTATTTTCTATCCTTTCCTCAGTAAGCTCTTCAAAGTCACGTTTCAGCTCAGCCTGGTGAATAAGCTGCTGCTTTAATTCCTCCTGACGGCGGTAGTGCTCTTTTGAAGTCTTAGATGCCTTGCGCCACATGAAAATCAGCAGTACAACCGCAGCGGCAAGTATAATCCATAAATAAAAATTATCCATTTTTATTCCTCCTGAAGGGCTTTATATATTTCGCCTTTTTTAATTCCCGTATCCCTTGCCGCAAGCCTTGCAGCGCCGCTGACAGCTTCTCCGTTTTCCATATAATCCTTTGCTATTTTTACGGCGTCCGCCAGCGTCCAGCGGAGCTTCTGTTTTTTTGCTCCTTCAATAACCAGAACTATCTCGCCTTTTATTTCGCCGTTTGCGTAATCCTCAGCGGCTTTTTTAAGGGTTGTTCTGATTACCTCTTCATGTATTTTGGTTATCTCTCTAACTATAGCAATACGCCTGTCACCTAAAACCTGAGCCATATCTTTAAGGGTTGCGGAAAGCTTATGGGGAGCTTCGTAAAAGACCATTGTTCTCGTTTCGTCCACAATTTCTTCAAGGTGCTCTCTTCTGCTTTTTTTATTTACGCTTAAAAAGCCCTCAAAGGTAAAACGTCCCGTGGGAAGCCCTGACACAGCAACTGCCGTTGCAAAAGCCGTAGGTCCCGGTACGGCACAGACCTTTACGCCTTTTTCGTGGCAGATAGAGACAAGCTCCTCACCGGGGTCCGAAATAGCCGGCATACCCGCATCGCTTACAAGAACGCAGTTTTCGCCGTCGAGAATCCTTTTCAAAATCTCGCCGCCCCGTTCCCTTTTGTTATGTTCAAAATAACTCATCATGGGCTTTTTTATTCCAAGATGATTTAAAAGCTTTACAGTTACTCTTGTATCCTCGGCAGCTATAAAGTCACACTCTTCAAAAGCTTTCGCCGCTCTCGGAGACATATCCCCTAAATTTCCTATGGGTGTACCCACAACATAAAGAATTCCGCTCATTTAACATTCTCCCTGTAATCTCCTAAAATCCGCAAAAGCTCCTGAGAATCGCTGCCGTCGGGATTTTGAATAAAGAGATTTTTTTCAACTCTCATTCCAGGCTTTCCGCCTTTTCTGCCTTCAATAAGCACAAGCCACGGTTCACACTGGCTGTTTTTGCTGACAAATCTTATCCTCTTAGGCTCAATTTTATAGCTGCTCATTTTGCAGAGTATTTCGCAGAGCCTTTCGGGACGGTAGCAAATACACACCTTTCCGCCGTATTTTACAAGATGAGAAGCAGCGGCGCATACGTCGTCGGCAGTACACATAGTTTCGTGCCTTGCAATTTTCGCCGCAGAAGCTGCGCTTTCTATGCCCGCTCCGGCGCCTTTATAAGGAGGATTCATTGTAACTATATCAAAGCTTCCCGCCTCAGGTAAGCTTTTTTTATCCTTTATATCACAGTTTATTACCTGCATTTTTTCGGAAAGTCCGCTTTTTTCTATTCCCTTTCTGAACTGCTCTGCTCCGAGTTCTTGAATTTCGATTCCGCACACAAAGGAGGGTGAAGCATTCCTCATCATAGCAAGGGGAATTATTCCGCAGCCAGTACCCATATCG
>CAUDRD010000026.1 GCA_958451705.1 uncultured Oscillospiraceae bacterium | reverse complement strand
AAAGATTCAATCTTTGAAGATAAATTCAGCAAAAAAATAAACGAGGCGAAGAAATAAGATAAAGGAGGATTTTAGAAATGGAAAGTTTCAGCAAAAGCTATAAGGACGCAGGCGTTGACGTAACCGCCGGCTACAAATCGGTAGAGCTTATTAAATCCCATGTTGAAAGAACAAAAATCCCCGGAGTTTTGTCCGCAATCGGTGGCTTCGGCGGAATGTTTGCACCTGATATGACAGGTATTGCAAATCCCGTTCTTGTCTCCGGTACCGACGGAGTGGGAACAAAGCTTAAAATCGCATTCCTTATGGATAAACATGATACAGTAGGTATTGACTGCGTTGCAATGTGCGTAAACGACGTTGCTTGCTCAGGCGCAAAGCCTTTGTTTTTCCTTGACTATGTTGCAGTGGGAAAGAACTATCCAGAAAAAGTTGAGCAGATAGTTAAAGGCGTTGCAGAGGGCTGCGTACAGGCAGGCTGCGCTCTTGTAGGCGGCGAAACCGCTGAGATGCCCGGCTTCTATCCCGTTGACGAATACGACCTTGCAGGTTTCTGCGTAGGTATGGGTGACAGAGATAAGCTTGTTGACGGCAAGAACCTGCGTGCCGGTGACGCTCTTATAGGCGTTGAGTCCTCAGGACTTCACTCAAACGGATTTTCACTTGTCCGTAAAGTTTTCCGCATAACCGAGGAGCGCTTAAAGCTCCACATGAACGATTTAGGCAAAACTTTAGGTGAAGAACTTCTCACTCCAACAAAGATTTATGTAAAGCCTCTTCTTGAGCTTATGTCAAAAGTTGACGTTCACGCAATTTCACATATTACAGGCGGCGGATTCTATGAGAATATTCCCCGTATGATCGAAGGCGACCTTACCGCCGTTATCGAAAAGAGCAAGGTTCCCGTAAAGCCCATCTTCAAGATTATCCAGAACGAGGGTATTCCTGAGAGAGATATGTTCAACACATTCAATATGGGTATCGGCCTTTGCATTGCTGTGGCTCCCGATAAAGCTGACGAGGCTGTAAGAATCCTTGAAAGCTGCGGCGAAAAAGCTCACATTATCGGTGAGATGAAGCAGGGCGAAAAGGGTATAGAGTTATGCTGAAAATAGCTGTACTTGTCTCCGGCGGAGGAACTAACCTCCAGGCTCTTATTGATGCCGAAAAAGCCGGAAAGATTAAAAACGGAACAATAGTTAAGGTTATCGCAAGCAAAGAGGGAGCTTATGCCCTTACCCGTGCGGAAAATGCCGGAATAGAAACTGCCGTTGTGGCAAGAAAATCCTTTAGTAATCCCGACGATTACGACAGGGCTCTCCTTTCGGAGCTGGAAAAATGCGGCGCTGACCTTGTGGTACTTGCAGGTTTCCTTTCTATTCTCGGTGAAACCGTTATATCAAAATATGAAAATAAAATCATAAATATCCATCCGTCACTTATACCCTCCTTTTGTGGAAAGGGCTGCTACGGACTTAAAGTTCACGAAATGGCTCTGGAAAAGGGCGTCAAAGTGACAGGTGCGACAGTCCACTTTGTAAATCTTATTCCCGACGGCGGAGCCATAATCCTCCAAAAGGCCGTTGAAATTAAAAACGGAGATACTCCCGAGATTTTACAGCGCAGAGTTATGGAAAACGCTGAGTGGGAAATTCTTCCCCGTGCAGTTTCCCTTTTCTGCGAAGGTAAAATTAAGGTTACGGGAAACACCACAGTTGTAGAAGATTAACCTTAAAATAAATAATGAATAATAAACAGGAGGCAGAGCCATGCAGGTTGCTGATTTGAAAAATTATCTTTCCTCAAACGAATATCCCGGAAGAGGCGTGCTTATAGGAAAAAGCGAGGACGGTAAAAACGCCGTAATCGTATATTTCATTATGGGTAGAAGCGAAAACAGCCGTAACAGAGTTTTTGTAACTCAGGATGAGGGAATTAAAACTCAGGCCTTCGACCCGGCGAAGCTTTCCGACCCTTCACTTATTATTTATTCTCCCGTAAGAGTTTTAGGCAGCAAAACAGTTGTAACTAACGGCGACCAGACCGACACTGTTTACGATTTCCTTAAAGAGGGCAAAACTTTTGAGGAAGCTCTCAGAACACGCACCTTTGAGCCGGACGAGCCTAACTTCACCCCCAGAATTTCAGGTGAAGCCGATATTGCCGGCGGAGAGCTTTTCTATAAGCTTTCCATTCTCAAAAGCGCAAACGGAAATCCCGACAGCGTCAGAAGATATTTCTACGAGTACAATTCTCCCGTAAATGGCAGGGGACATATTATCCACACATATAAGCACGACGGAAACCCCATTCCATCCTTTGAGGGTGAGCCTGTTGAGGTTGAGCTTAAAGGTGACATCGATTCACTTACGGAAAAGGTCTGGGAAGGACTTAACGAAAACAATAAGGTTTCTCTTTTTGTCCGTTACATTGATATTGAAACCGGAAAAACTGAAACAAGAATTGTAAATAAAAACAAATAATGGAGGAGAAAGAAAATGGCAAAAGAGCTTATGCTTAAATACGGCTGCAATCCCAACCAGAAGCCGTCAAAAATTTTTATGAAAGATTCAAGCGATCTGCCCATCGAGGTTCTCAACGGCAGACCCGGTTACATTAACTTTCTCGATGCCTTCAACAGCTGGCAGCTTGTAAGAGAGCTTAAAAAAGCTACGGGAATGCCCTCAGCGGCTTCCTTTAAGCATGTAAGCCCCGCAGGCGCTGCAATCGGCGTACCTATGAGCGATACACTTAAAAAGATTTACTTTGTAGATGACCTGGAGCTTTCACCTCTTGCAACAGCTTATGCAAGAGCAAGAGGAGCTGACAGAATGTCCTCTTACGGCGATTTTATCGCTCTTTCCGAGGTCTGCGACGTTCCCACAGCGAAGCTCATTGCCCGTGAGGTATCAGACGGAATCATAGCTCCCGGCTATGAGGATGAAGCTCTCGAAATCCTCAAGGGTAAGAGAAAGGGCACATACAATATCATAAAGATTGACGAAAACTACACTCCCGCTCCCGTTGAGCACAAGGATGTTTTCGGCATCACCTTCGAGCAGGGCAGAAACGAGCTTTCAATTGACGAAAGTCTTCTGGAAAACGTTGTTACAGAAAATAAGAATATTCCCCCCGAGGCAAAGAGAGATCTTCTCATCTCCCTTATCACTCTTAAATATACTCAGTCAAACTCCGTCTGCTATGTCAAAGACGGACAGGCAATCGGCGTAGGTGCAGGTCAGCAGTCAAGAGTTCACTGCACACGTCTTGCAGGCAATAAAGCCGACGTATGGTATTTGAGACAGCATCCCAAGACCCTGGGACTTAAATTCAAGGCAAATATCCGCCGTCCCGACAGAGACAATACAATCGACGTATATGTTTCCGACGAATATATGGATGTTCTTGCCGACGGCGTTTGGGAGAACTTCTTCGAGGAGAAGCCGGAGCCTCTTACAAAAGAGGAGAAAAAAGAGTGGCTTGCCACAATGAGCGGAGTTTCTCTGGGTTCAGATGCATTCTTCCCCTTCGGCGACAATATCGAAAGAGCAAGGAAGAGCGGCGTTGAGTACATCGCACAGCCCGGCGGCTCTATCCGTGACGATAACGTAATCGAAACCTGCAACAAATATTCAATGGCAATGGCGTTTACAGGAATTCGCCTTTTCCATCACTGATAAAAGAGGAGGCTATTTACCGTGAAAATACTTATGGTAGGCGGCGGAGGACGTGAACACGCCCTTATCCGCAAGCTTCTTGAAAGCGAAAAGGTCGAAAAAGTATACTGTGCCCCCGGCAACGGAGGAATTTCTTGCGACGCTCAGTGCTTCCCCGTAGGAGCCATGGATATGGACGGCATGGTTTCTCTTGCAAAAGAACTTAAAGTTGACTGCGTTTTTGTAGCTCCCGATGATCCCCTTGCAGCAGGTATGGTTGACGCAATGGAGAAAGAGGGCATCAGGGCTTTCGGCCCCCGTGCAAACGCAGCAATTATCGAAAGCAGTAAGGTTTTTTCAAAGAACCTTATGAAAAAATATTCAATCCCCACAGCAGGATATGAGGTCTTTGAAAATTCAAAGGACGCTCTCAACTATATAAAAGAGCAGAACAAATATCCGGTAGTTATTAAAGCCGACGGCCTCGCCTTAGGTAAGGGTGTTATTATAGCTCAGAATGAAGGAGAAGCAGAGGATGCCGTTCATACAATTATGGACGATAAGAAATTCGGCGCTTCCGGCAATAAAGTAGTAATCGAAGAGTTTATAACAGGCCCCGAAGTATCCGTCCTTGCCTTTACAGACGGTAAGTGCGTAAAGCCCATGGTTTCTTCAATGGACCACAAGAGAGCCTATGACGGAGACAAAGGACCCAACACAGGCGGAATGGGCACAATCAGCCCCAACCCCTATTACACCTCTGAAATTGCTGACAGATGCATGAAGGAAATTTTCCTTCCCACAATTGAGGCAATGAACAAAGAGGGAAGAACCTTTAAAGGCTGCCTTTATTTCGGACTTATGCTCACTGCCGACGGCCCCAAGGTAATAGAGTACAACGCACGTTTCGGTGACCCTGAAACTCAGGTTGTCCTTCCGAGACTTAAAACACCTCTGTGTGATATTGTGGACGCTGTTATCGACGAAAAGCTCAGCGATCTCGATATTCAGTGGAGCGACGAAGCCTGCGCCTGTGTAGTAATGGCTTCCGGCGGCTATCCCGGTTCATACAATAAGGGTATTGAAATTAATGGCCTTGACTCTAAGGGACAGGTTGAAGGAGCTTGTGTTTTCCATGCGGGAACAGCGCTTGAAGACGGTGTGTTTAAGACCGCAGGAGGCAGAGTCCTCGGCGTAACGGCTTTAGGAGCAGACCTTAAAGAGGCTCTTAAAAAGGCATATGAGGCAGTTGAGAAAATAACTTTTGAAGGAGCCCATTATCGTACCGATATCGGTAATAAATAATTCATAATTTGTTAATACAAAAAGCCATCACAAAGATGGCTTTTTAGTTTATAATCATACCATGCGTAGTGTAAGACTGGAATCAGTTTAACATAGTACGAAAGTGGTGTTTTAATTAATGGAGAAAAAGATGAGCAAAAAAAAGAGGAACGGGATAATAATAGGCAGTATAGCCGGCGTTTTAGTTGTTGTACTGCTTATACTTATGTTTGCAATGCCCGATCCCGGAATATCAGTTAACCTTGTAGAGGTTAAGCCCCGTGCAATGTCACAGCATTTTAGCACAACCGGCGAGATCGTTTCCGACGGCGATACTCAGTATACAATGTACAGCGGAACAATGGTTAAAACCGTAAATGTTAAAGAGGGCGACACAGTTAAAAAGGGAGATGTCCTTGCTACCTTCGATACATCTGCAATAGATAAGGAAATTGCAGAAAAGCAGGCAGCTTACTCAAAAGCCTTGGAGTCCTATAACTCAGTTGTAAACGGAAAAGTTACTGCCCAGCAGCAGGTTAAAAATTTGACTTCTCAGATAGCTTCCCTCGAAAAAGAAGCTGAGTCACTTAAAAAGGAACTCACTTCAATGAGCGGCACTCTTCCTGAAATTCCCAACGTTAATGTTGAAGAACTCATGCAGAAGCTTTCTCAGATGTCACCGGAAGAGCTTCAGGCAGTTCTTACACAGATTTTGAATTCAATTCCCAGCGTTGATACAGGAGCGGATAAAGTCAGCAACTTTTCAGATAAAATAAGCAAGCTTATCACCTGTGAAACTGAGCTTCTTCAGCTTAAAGTACAGAATGAGCTTTTTAAAACTCAGAGCAGCCTTTCTTTTGACGAAATAGTTAAAATGGCTGTTGATACAGCAAAGGCGGACCTTGACAAAAGCGTAGCTAAAAAAGAGGTTATAGCTGCGGGTTGGGTTGCAAAAAGCAGCGGACTTGTAACAAAGGTCAGCGTTAAGGCAGGGGAGACTTTCGGAACCGAACAGAGCAGCGGCTTTGATATGAGTTCTCTTCTCTCAATGCTTACAAGCGGAGATATGCAGATGGATATGAACTCTATTCTCTCAATGCTTGGAAGTGCCGGTTCAGGACAGACCGGTATGGTTGTGGCGGATACTTCAAAGTATGTTGCTACCTTCATTGCAGGTAAATATGATATTCTTAAGCTCGCAGTAGGTCAGAAGGCCACTGTTACCACAATGGGCGGAACCTTTGACGGTGAGATTATCTATATAAGCCCCACAGCAACCTCCGGTTCTTCTTCAGGTTCTTTCGATTTAAGCTCCATAACAAGCGGACTTACAGGTTCCAGCTCTGCGGGATGTCAGGTTAAAGTTTCAATTGAAAATCCTGACAGGAGTGTTATTGAAGGCTTTGACGTCGATGTGGATGTAGAAATCGGCGAGACAAAGGAGCAGATTGCAATTCCCGTTGAAGCTCTTATCCCTGATTCAAAGGCCAGCAGCGTATATGTCTATAACAGCGAAACCGAAACGGTTTCCTTAAGAGAAATTACTTTCGGAACCACCGACGACACATATTATCAGATTGAATCCGGTCTTCAGGAGGGAGAGTTTGTAGTAAAGAATCCTCCTACAACCCTTACGGACGGCGCAAAGGTTAAAGTAGAGAAAAATTCATAATAAAACGGAGGCGAAACCGTGAATATTAAAGAAAATATAAAAATAGCGGTTTTCAGCATCCGCACGAATATGATGCGTTCCCTTCTCACAATGCTGGGAATAATAATCGGTGTTGCGTCAGTTATTGCGATTATAACCGTAGGTACCGGAGGCCGTGATTATATTATCGGCATGATTGAAGATATGGGAGCGAGCGTTGTAAGTATATCTGTAAAGACAAACAATGCAACATCCAGCGACTATATAAATTACGGTGATATTGAAGCTATAAGAAATCTCGAAAGTGTCGAATATGTAACGCCCGTTACTATTTCTATGGGAAGCATCGACGCCGAGGGAAACACCGGCATGGGTGCGGCAATCGGATGTGATGCTGATGTAGCGTCTCTTCTGAAAACTTCCTGTAAATACGGCAGATATTTTACTCAGGAAGAGTATGACGCACAACGTGCAGTTGCCGTAATAGATATTATGAGTGCGAAGCAGCTTTTCGGCGAAGAGAACTGCGTAGGAAAATATTTAACTTATACTGTCAGCGGACGTTCGGTAAAATTCAAAATAATCGGCGTTACGGATGTTGCCGGCAGTTTCGGAATGGATACAGATCAGCTGAGCAGTATGAGTATGATGGGTAATATGGGCGTTTCCGGAGGAATGATTATGGCTCCGGGCAATGTTGTCTCTTCCCTTATGGGAAACAGCGACAAATATGAGATGCTCTATATTTCGGCCGTTGACGAAAATCAGCTTGACGCAGTGGGAAACACCGCTTCAAATGTGCTAATGGCCCGCCACAATAACCACGACCGTGATGTATATGCAGTTACCAATATGGCGACGTATATTGACCTTCTCAATACTGTTATAAGCGTTTTCACAACCTTTATTGCGGCAGTCAGCGCAATATCTCTTTTGGTTGGCGGTATAGGCGTTATGAATATAATGCTTGTCTCCGTCACGGAAAGAACGAGAGAGATAGGTATAAGAAAAGCCCTTGGTGCGAAAACCTCAACTATTTCCCTTCAGTTCCTTACGGAATCCGTTATAATATGCCTCATAGGCGGAATAATAGGAATTGTAATCGGAATTGTGGGAGCAAAACTCGTTTCCTATATAATGGCAATTCCCCTTCAGATAAGCTTTATGTCAATTGTTATAGCTATCGGATTTTCAAGTGCAATCGGAATATTCTTCGGAATGTATCCTGCACGAAAAGCTGCGAAAATGGCTCCCATCGAGGCTCTTCGCAGAGACTGATAAAATATTGCTGCACCGCTGTCTTTCGGCAGCGGTGTTTTTATGTGTAAAATATAAAAGTTGTAAGTATTTTACATTTTCTGTGGTTTTTTTAATCAATTTGTGATAAACTGTTTCTGTGCCTTAATGGGTGCCGATTTCATAAACAAGGAATGATGAATAAATGAAATTAAGCGAGCTTATTTCGAGGCTTGATTATGAAGTAATCAACGGAAGTACGGATATTGACGTATCCGACGTTATCTATGACACAAGACGTCTTGTGCCGGGAAGTGTCTTTGTCTGCATCAAAGGCGCAAAGCTTGACAGTCACACCCTTGCGGGCGATGCAGTAGAAAAGGGAGCAGTGGCAATTGTATGTGAAGAAAAAGTTGAAGTTCCCGAAAATATTACAGTAATTAAAACTGCTGATACGAGAACTGCCCTTGCGGAAATGGCAGCTGCTTATTACGGACATCCTGCCGAGAAACTTATTACAATCGGCGTAACTGGTTCTAAGGGTAAGACGACAACCACATACATGATCAAGGCAATTCTCGAAAAGGCTGGACATAAAACAGGTCTTATAGGCAGTATTGGCGCACTTATCGGCGACGAAAAGCAGAAGACCATTAACACCACACCCGAATCCTATGAGGTTCAGAGACTTTTCCGTGAGATGTATGATGCAGGCTGCAAATACGTTGTAATGGAAGCCTCTTCACAGGGACTTATGCTTCGCAGAACGGCAGGCTTTGTATTTGATTACGGTATTTTCCTCAATATCTCCCGTGACCATATCAGCCCCTGGGAGCATAAGAGCCTTGAGGAATACCTCCACTGCAAGAGCCTTCTTTTAAAACAGTGTAAGATCGGCGTTGTAAATGGCGATGATCCTCAGATTGATAAAGTCTTAGAGGGACATACCTGCGAAGTAGTAAAATTCGGCTTCGGCGATTTTAACGATATAGTTGTAGACAGCTTTGAGACAATTATGAAGCCCGGATACATGGGTGTTAAATACAGCACAAAGGGAAAATACGAGGATGAAATTACTGTAGGTTCTCCCGGTAAGTTCAGTATTTACGATTCTCTTTCCGCTGCAACTGTTTGCCATATGTGCGGAGTTGATAAGTCTGTAATTTCAACAGCCCTTGAGGAAATCGAGATAAGAGGAAGAGCAGAGAGAGTTAAGATAGACGCTCCCTTTACAGTGCTCCTTGACTTTGCCCATAACGGAATCGGTGTTCAGAACCTTATTTCCGCAGTTAAGGCATATAATCCCAATCATATAATTGCTGTTTTCGGCTCCGACGGTAACCGTACAAAAATCCGCAGAGCAGATGCAGGTGAGATACTCGGAAACATGGCTGACCTTACAATTCTCACTTCAAACTGTCCGAGATTTGAAAAGGTTGAGGATATAAATAACGACATTAAAGTTGGCCTTGACAGAACAACCGGTAAGTATATAGAAATTATCGACCGCAGAACGGCTATTAAGCACGCTATGAGTATTGCAGAAGACGGAGACATAATTCTTCTTATCGGTAAAGGTCACTGGGATTATGAAGAAATTAACGGCGTAAAATATCCCTTCGATGAAAGAGTTGTTGTAAAAGAGCTCTGGGAAGAGATTAAAAACGAAAAATAAAGTAAATAAAGTATAGTTTAAAACTTTACCCGGCAAGAGTTTTCATTCTTGCCGGGTTTTTTCATTTTCTAAACCGATTGCATTTTTCTTAAACAGAAAAAGAAGCTTTAAAATGACCATTTGTGCGTCACATGATACCGTTCGTGCAGAAATCCGCTTTTAAAAGGAAAAATGATGTATTATCATGGCCGAGAGGAGATGGAAAATTTGAAAACCCCTGAAAAAGAACAAACTAACCGCTTTTTTTATCAGAATACAAAATGTCTTTTAAAAACGATCTTTAACGCTAAAAATGAAAGGAAAAGAAAACTTGCAATGACCTTCGTTAAAGGAATAATACCTGCGGTTTTTATTCTTCTTGCAGCGACGTTTATACTTAAAATAATAATCGACTTTATTACAGGCGAGGTAGATATAAAAACTGTGCTTATTTCATTTTTCGTTTTTGTCACCATAAACTTTGTTTTGCAGGTTATGGCATACAAGAGTGAAAGAAATGACCTTTAAAATGTCCGTTGGTGCGCTGTATGATACCATTAGTGCAGAAATTCGCTTTTAAAAGAGAAAATAATGTATTATCATAGTCGAGAGGAGATGGAAAACTTGAACACACCGGCAAAAGAAAAAACAAAATACTCTTTTTATCAGAATATTAAATATCTTTTGAAAATGATGTTTGATGCTAACAGTGATAGCAAATTTAAACTTATAATGACCTTTGTTTACGGAATAATACCGGCAGTTTTTATTCCACTTTCAGCAACGTTTATACTTAAAATAATAATCGACTGTATTACAGGTGAAGCGGATGCAAAAACTCTGCTTATTTCGTTTTTTGCCTTTGCTGTTATGAACGTTATTTTTCAGGTTATGTCATATAAAAACGAAATGCAGCTTGCGGCTTACTGCGAAAAATGGAGATATACCATTCAAGAAAACATAATCAGAAAGAATCTTTCCGTAAACTATGAGGATATTGAAAGCTATGAAAAGAGAAAGGTTTTTGATAAAGCGGTTGCAGGCATTTTCTACGGCGATTTAGGTTTATCACAGTTTCTCTATAATATTCAGAAAATGATAATTGCCATTACGGGAATAGCGGCATTTTTTGCCCTTGTAGCTTTGGCGGACCCGTGGATTTTAGCTGTATGTATATTCTCAGCAGCAGTTAATTTTGTCCTTTGTGTTTTATCGAAAAAAGTATCAATAGAGGAGAGCAGGGAATATTTGGGTGCCACCAGAAAAGCAAGGTATCTTTCGACGGGAAAAGGCGCTGATTTAAAAGCCGCAAAGGATATAAAGATATTCAATGTGGCAAACTGGTTTACGCCCCTTATAGATATGCTTATAGGCGACTATAAAAGGTTTAAAAACAGCGCAAATAAAAAGCATTTTCTTTATAACACTCTGACTTATGGGGTTTTCCTCATCCGTGATTTATCTGTCTTTGCAATTCTCATAAGCCTTTATTTAAAAGGCAGGCTTACGGCGGGAGATTTTGCCTTTTACTATTCGGTTATAAGCGGAGCGAACTCATGGATTTTTCAGGTCGCTCAGCTGTACGGTGAGCTTTATTCAAACCATATTCATACCGACGATTACCGCAAATGCATTGAAAAAGAGTAGGACTTTGATAAGGCAAAGCCTCTCGAAAAATTCCCAGAAAAATGTACAGTGGAGTTTGACGATGTAAGCTTTTCTTATGACGGAGTTCATGACGCTGTGTCACATCTTTCCTTTAAAATAGAGGCAGGGGAGAAAATCGCCATTGTGGGAGAAAACGGAGCAGGTAAAACAACGACCGTTAAGCTTCTCTGCGGACTTTATTCTACCACCAGCGGCAGAATACTTATAAACGGAAAAAATATACAGGAAATTGCAAAAGAGGATAGATACAAGCTCTTCTCGGCTGTTTTTCAGGATATATTCACTATGCCTTCCTCAATTGAAAGCAACATAACAATGAGCGAGGATAAAGCAGATATAGATCGCCTTCAAAAGTCAATTAAGTTCGCAGGTCTTGAGGAAAAAATCAGATCTCTTCCCGATGGAGTGAAAACGAAGCTCCACAAGGAGATAAACAAAAACGGTATTGATTTATCGGGAGGCGAAATTCAGAAGCTTCTGTGTGCCAGAGCTATTTATAAGCAGTCGCCCATTATAATCCTTGACGAACCTACGGCGGCTCTCGACCCCATTGCGGAAAATGAGCTTTATATGAAATATGATGAAATCACCAAGGGCAAAACGTCCTTTTATATTTCCCACCGACTTGCCAGCACCGCTTTCTGCGACAGGATTCTGTTTATGAAAAACGGCTCCATAGTTCAGGAGGG
>CAUDRD010000025.1 GCA_958451705.1 uncultured Oscillospiraceae bacterium | reverse complement strand
CTTGTCCATAGCCTTATGCCCAGCGAAAAATATGATGTCATTCTCAAAATGGTTATCCCTAAGGAGATTTTTCTTAGCCTTTCAGATATTATCCCCGCCCAGTGCAATGAAAAAATCAGAATTTTTGAAAGTGTAACTCATCAGGCGGAATATTTTACGGCGAAAATCATGGAGGAATCCCTATATAAGCGTGATTTTTGGTACACTGCCTGCAAAAACTATCTTGCGCTTCTGATGACTGAGCTTTGCCGTCCCAGAGAAAGTACAGATGCCGAAACACTTGATAGGCTACGTAAATACTTTTCTTCAAGCCTAAAAACTGCCAGCCTTAGGGATTTTGCAGCCGTTTCGGGCTACAGCAGCGGATACTTAGGCAGAATGATAAAGGAAAAAACAGGCAGCAGCTTTTCAGAGCTGCTGAGCCGTTACCGCATAGAAACTGCGAAGAAAATGCTGGAAACCACCAATTTGTCCGTTGAAAATATCGCTTTGGAGGTTGGTTATCTTAATCCGTCGGGATTTTATAAGCAGTTCTGCGCTCTTTACGGAATGACCCCTAAGGAGTACCGGCAAATGTTTCGCTGAAAATTGTCAAAGGATATAAAAGGGTATTCCCGGGAAATGTTTTAAATTAAAAAAGTCTGATATAGTATGGATAATGAAATCAATGAAAAGGAGCCAAACTATGGAGGTAAAAAGAATAACACCAATACCCCTAACAGGTGAAGAGGGTAAAAAATATGCTGTATCCGCTGCTCAGTCATTTCTCGGAAAGAGAGCCGCAGAAGTTAAATATCTCGGCGGCGGTTCTTTCGGCAAAGCCTTTAAGGTAACTTTTACCGATGATTCAAAAGCGGTTGTAAAATTTCTCAGAGCAAAGGGGATGTTCAAAAAAGAGGCTTATGATTTAAAGCTTCTTAGTGAAAGCTGTCCCGTAAAAATGCCTGAGGTTCTTTTTGTCAGGGAGGCTGACGATAAAATCCCCGTTGACTGTTATGCAATGGAGATGATTGAGGGAAAAAACGCCGGTATGGATATATCTCTGCTTTTGAGGAGCAGAAAAAAGAGAATGGAGTTTGCCGAAAAGGTCACAACAGCTCTTCACAGTGTTCACTGCCATACAAACGACCGCTTCGGTGATACTTTAAATCCCGTTTACGAAAGCTGGATTGATTGTTATAAACCCTTTGCCGAGGCAGTTCTCCGTGAAGCTCAGACTCTCTATGATAAGGGTGAGCTTTCGGAGAAAATCATGAATACCATGAACGCCGCATGGGAGAAGTTTGACGTAATTTTCTCAGAGCCTGTAACCGAAGCTTGCCTTATACACGGAGATCTCAATATAGCTAACATAATGGTAGATGGAAAGGGAAATCTTACGGGATTTATTGATCCGTTAAACTCCATGTATGCCGATAGGGAATACGATTTATTCCAGTTCTATAATCTTACGGGAAAGCGCTTTTTCCTGGGTGAAACATACAGAAAGAAATACGGAGAGAGCGTTCACTGCGACGATAAGCTGGCCTTTTACGGACTCTGGAACGAGGTTTTTTGCTATATTAAATCGGGAGTCATGGTGGGCTTTATTATGAATCCTCTTGTAAATAACATGAACCGGAGGCTTAAAAATCTATGATTTCCCTTGGAGCAAGGGCAGTAAAGACAGTTTTAAGAATTGCCACATACCCTTTGAGGAAAAATCATATGTCCCTTTCACGCAGTGTAAAAATAAAATCAAAGCCCTATACTCCGCCGAAGAATTTTGATTATAAAATTGAGACTTACGGCGGAATAAAGACTCAAATTTTATCTTTAAAGAGATGTTCTCATGAAAAAATAATTCTCCACATTCACGGCGGAGGAGCGGCTATGGGCATGAATACCATGTACAGGAAGGTTGCTAAAAGGTACGCTGAAACAGGGTATCCAGTTTTTAGCATCAACTACAATGCGGGTAATGAAAAAGTGCATCCGTCTCTTTTAAACGAGTGCATTTCTGCTTATGAAGCAATGGCCAAAAGCGGAATTGAACCGCACAGGATCATTATGATTGGGGACAGTATGGGCGCAAATTTAGCTTTGGCTCTTTGCCTTAAACTCCGTGACAGGGGAGAAGAGCTGCCCCGTGCAATCGTGGCCGTTTCGCCTTTTATAGATTTAACAGCCAGCGGCGATTCTTACCGTAAGAACTGTTACACCGACCCCATTTACTCTCTGCCTAAAAATCAGAGCTTTGAGGAAAATGAAAAATACATAAGACGGAAAACTCCCTACTGCGGAGTCAGTGACCCCAAAGACCCATATCTTTCGCCGGCGTTTGGAGATTATAAGGAATTTCCTCCAATGCTTATTCAGTGCGGAGACTGCGAAACCTCCGAAAGCGACAGCGATATGCTTTACGAAAGAGCAAGAAAAGCGGGAGTAAAAGCGGCTTTAACAAAATATGAGGGAATGTTTCACGATTTCCAGTATTTGGCTCCGTTTTTAAAAGAGAGCAAAAAGGCGTGGAATGAGATTTTCTGTTTCATAAACAGTGTTTGATAAGCGAATAAATCAAAAATCCGTCGGAATATCCCGGCGGATTTTTTCCAGGGAAAATAAGGAATTTACCCTTTCTCAGTTGTATAATAAGTGAAGGGACCCGATGTGATTATAATCAGTCAGGAGGAGTAATATGGATAACGGCGCAAGTAGCTACCGCCGTTTCCTTGATGGTGATGAAAGTGCCTTTGACGAGATAATGAAGGAGATGTTCGACAATCTTGTTTTCTTTATTGACCGTTATGTGCACGACGTCCATGCCGCCGAAGATATAGCCATAGATACCTTTTCGGATCTTGTGGTTAACCGCCGTCGGTACAATTTCAAGGTGACGCTTAAAACCTATGTGTTTATGCTCGGCAGAAGCCGCGCTTTAAATTACATAAAACACAGAAAAATTCTAACCTTTGAGGAGCTTTCTCAGGCGGAGAATATCTCCGATGACCGTGAAATACTTGAAGAAGCGGTGCTTACCGACGAGCTTAAACGGACGGTGAACGCTGCACTGGGAGAGCTTTCCGAAGAGATGCACACGGCGGTGCACCTTGTCTATTTTGAAGAGCTTACCTATGAGGAAGCCGCAAAGGTCATGAAGAAAAACAGAAAACAGGTGGATAATCTTTTATACAGGGCGAAGAAAGAGCTTCGCAATATTCTCGGAAAGGACGGTGAGGAGCTGTTATGAGAGATTTTGAAGAACGTAAGGCGGAGATTTTCCGCCGCAGTGAAAGAAGAATAGCACAGCGCCGCCGCCGAAAAAGAGTGATAATAAGCTGTATTCCCCTTGTGATTTGCATAGCGGTTTTATCCGTCATTCATGTTCCCGATTTACTGCCGGCAACAGGCAATGAAGACAACGCATTAATTGAAACAAACACAGACCAGATGTCTCCCACCGAAACGAAAGCGGTTAGTTACTCTTCTGTAAAGGTGCAGGGACGCAATGAAAAAAACGGTTACTATAAAGAAATTGAAGAGCCGGAAAACGTGGAAAAAATTGTAAATACTATTGAAAAATACAATGCAGAAAAAGAGAACGCAGCTCCATCTGACAATTATACGGACAGTGCGGCAGCTGGAAGTTCGTCAACCAGTACTCAATCGATGCCTGAAGAGGATGCAAAGGAGGACGGTTATAAAATAACCGTAGTATCCTCTGACGGCAGAGAGATGGTTTATACAATTATAGGCGATTGTCTGAGCGACTTAACAAACGGCAAGAACGTATTTCTCACCGAATCTCAGCTTTATGAGATTTCTTCCCTTCTTACAGATTCCGACTGAACCTGAAAGGGGATGTATAAATGAAAAACAAAAAGCTTATAGCAATAATAGCAGTTTTTATTCTTTTGCTGGCAGTTCCGATTCCCACCGGAGCGTATCATAACGGCGAAACTAAAGTTTACACTGCGCTGACCTATAAAATTATTGAACGGGAAAGCTACAGTAAAGACGGCGGCGTTTACAGTGAAACTAAAGTTTATCCCTTCCCGCTGAATTTTATGTCTGCTGATTTTTTAATTGCAAGCACAGCCAGAGCTGCTTTTGAAAGCAAAAATACATCCCCTGAAAGGTGCAGTTCCGGTGAAAAAGAAAATGAGGAAACATTGGCAGAGCCGCCGGTCCTTAAGGTGGTATATGACGGTGGAAACTGTATTACCGCAGATCCCGCAAGTTACTGCTGGACTTACATTGACTCAAAGGGCGAGGTAAACGGAATATGTGCCGATGCGCTTCACCCTCTCCAAAGCCGCAATTTTATGAAAGAAATTTTACCCTCGTCCTCTCAGGTTGAGCTCAGCTTTGAAAAAGAGCCGGATTCTTTAACTGTTTGCTGCTGGTCCGATTCCTGCTGGGGCAAAACCGATTCTCACTCAGAGGATGTTAAAGTTATCAATGGCGCAATCTCCCTTAAAAAAGGCGGATATATCTATCAGGTGACGGGAATCTGGAACGATGAACTCCTTAAAGATGCCGATGCGTCATACAGTTTTTATGCGGTATTAAACTGACGGTTTTATAAGCTATGTTAATCAGTAAAGGAGGGCACAGAAAATGAAAACAAAAAGAACAGTTTTAGCTTTTATAAGTTTTATACTTGTCCTTACTATGGCGGTAAATTTTGCGGGATGCACTGAGGAACAACCGACGCAGAAGTCTGAGGCTGTTATTAAAACGGGCAAATCGTCGGCTACGGAGCTTACTGCTGGGCTAACGGCAAATAAAGTTTCAGGTAAAAAGGCCGACGATGAATTTACAAAGTCGCAGTTTGAGTTTTATGCTAAGCTTTTCAAAGCCTGTGTAAATGAAAATGAGAATGAGAATGTTTTCGTTTCGCCCTTGTCCGTCCAGCTTGCCCTGGCCATGACCGCTAACGGAGCCGACGGAGAAACAAAAGCCGAAATGGAAAAGCTGCTGGGCGATGAAATACCTTTAGATGAGCTTAACGAGTATCTTTATTACTATGTAAATTCTCTCCCGTCAAATGAAGAGTATAAAGCGGAGATTGAAAACTCGATTTGGATTCGTGACGATAAAGACCGTTTGCAGGCGGAAAATGATTTTCTGCAAAAGTGCAATGATTATTATTGGTCTCAGGTTTTTAAAGCTCCCTTTGATTCCCAAACTGTTGAGGATATTAACTCCTGGGTTTCGGATAATACCGACGGCATGATAGAAAAAATCATAGATAAAATTGAGCCGGAAGAAATAATGTTACTTTTAAATACAGTAATGTTTGATGCCCAGTGGGAGACTCCATACGAGGAGTTTAGCGTAAACGACGGTACTTTTACCTCTGTTTCTGGAAAACAGCGTAACGTAAAGATGATGGCATCAGGCGAAGAACTTTATCTTACAGACGATAAAGCTACGGGATTTATAAAGAATTATAAGGATGGAAAGTATGCTTTTGCGGCGCTTTTACCCAATGAAAACATAAATATAAATAAGTATATTGAGAGCCTTACAGGAGAGAAAATTTCCGAAATCCTTAAAAATGCCCAAAGTGAAAGGGTATACGCCAAAATGCCGAAATTCAGCTGTGAATTCGGTATGAGCCTTAAAAATGTTCTTTCGGGTTTGGGCATGAAGCTGGCTTTCGATACGTCAAAAGCTGATTTTTCAAAAATGGCAAAGCTATCAGACGGCAATATATTTATAGGCGACGTGTTCCATAAAACTTTCATTTCCGTTAATGAGCGGGGTACAAAGGCAGGAGCGGTTACAAGAGTTGACGTGAATGCCTCATCGGCGCCCGTTGAGATTAAGGAAGTGTTCCTCGACAGACCATTTGTGTATATGATTATTGATAAGTCTCAAAACCTTCCTATCTTTATGGGAGTTTTAACTGATATAAATGAATAGTCGGTTCATTTAAAGCTGACGAAAAACCGCACCTCTTATTTTTAAGAGATGCGGCTAGACTGTAGAAAAACCTTAAATTTAGCACAAAAAATCGGCTCCCTTGTGTAAAGGGAGCTGTCAAAGCGTAAGCTTTGACTGAGGGATTGTATAAGAAAAACTTTGATAATACAATGTTTTTCTCTGTTTTCCTCCGCACTGTTTAGTTCCAAGAAACAGCGCCTTGAAGATTGTTCTAACAATAAAATGACTTTATCTACAAGCTGACCGCACCTCTTATTTTTAAGAGATGCGGCTTTTTTATTTTGATAATGTACTTTATTTGACCCATCCTTTTTTGAACATAAGGTGAGCCGAAAGCATTGAAACCACAACACCTACTGGGATAAGCACCCCTACTGAAAGGTCGCCTTTGAACATAAGCAGAAGGCAGATTGCAGCAAGGGGAACTACCGTAAGCTTATAGTGCTTTGCAAAATAGCTCATGCCCAAAGCTCCGAAAAGGGCGGGAACAACCTGACTGAACGCCGGAGAAAAAGGGGAATTCGGGTCGGTGATGTAGGGGAGAACGGGGCTGAAAAGGAGCACTCCAGCCGCTACAACAAGGGTTGTGACAATGGAAGAGGTTGCGGCTGCGATGGTGGAGAGAATTTCGCCTTCGTCGCTGTTTGCCCTTACGTTTGCTGTATCGAGTGCTGAGAGCACACAGGGAAGCTTTAAGTTATTTATGTTGCCGGTTATAAAGCTGATATATGTGGCTCCGGAGCCTAAAAGGGGCGTGTAGGTCATAACCTCAATAACTGCAGTAGGGTAAAAGAGCAGGGCAATAGGTGCAAGACCCTTTAAAACCACCGTAGCCGAGGGAAATGCATCATAATATATGCTTATAAGCAGGGGGATCATGATAAACAGGAACAGTGCGGTGATGACCCAAAATCTGCCGTAAAAATGAGTTCTGTCGTTATATTTATCCATTTTATCCCCTCCATTCGAGCCATGCAATGTCTGCGGGAAGTACCTGTGCTAAAAGCATTACTACACCCATGGCGATAAACATTGAAAAAGGCATTGCAAGGGACTGAAGCCATTTTATCTCCTTTTTCTTCTGTATCTGCATGAATATGAGCATTACCGCCATTGATACCACAAGTGCGCTTACTGAAAGAATACCTGCTCCGTCGCCCAGTACGGCTTTATCGCCCTGGCCTACAATTGCTCTGCCAACAAAAGCACAGATAAGGCCGATAAATGCGGCGGCACTCATAACGTCAGCCCAGGCTGTGTTTTTGCTTACGGCTTTACCGATGCCCTTTTGCACCTTTTTAAGGGCAAAGGGGATAATCACCAAAGGCATTATGGAGCCGAGGGTCATGACCCAAGCGGCGGCGGAAAAGCCTAAAGGTGAATCAATTTCCGTTGCAAGGCCACCGGTATAGCCGAGGGCTTCAATTGCCGATTCGGCGGCGGGAACTTCGTAGGAGATAGCTCCTATAACGGTGAGCCTTATCCAGGGTAGAACAATTCCCAAAGCGCCCGAAAGGGTGAGAACCGTTGCGACTATTGAGATTGCCGGGGCAATGCTGAACAGTGCTGACTGGGTTACGGCGGAACGCATGGCTTCCACCGAAAGGCCTATTTTTTTGCCCTGTTTCCAGGCTCTTATAAGGAAGAACAGTGACTGGGCAATTACAAACAAAACTACAATTCCGCCGAGGATATACATAAATCCGCTTTCTTTAAAATCCATACTTTCGCCTACTTTCCGCTCATAATGCGCATATATCGTTTAAAGAACGTTACTCCCTGCTTAAGCTGTGCAATGGGAATTCTCTCGTTTGTGGAATGGGTGGTGAGAAGCAGTGCTGTGTCAATTGTAAAGGGGGAAAAACGGTAGATATTTTCACATACGTTTTCGTAGTTATATGCGTCTGTTCCTCCCATAACGAGGTAGGGAGCCACAATATTCTTTTCATCAATGGCAACTGCAAGACGGCTGATTGTCTCAAAGGCTCTCGTTTCGGTGGGAGAGACAAGGCTGGGCTCCTTTCCCTTTATAAATTCAATTTCAACGTTGTCTCCGCCCATGTATTTTTCAATGTGCTTTTTAACGTCTTCAATGGTTTCGCCGGGCATTATACGGAAGTTAACCGTAACGCTTGCCTTCTGTGGCAGAACGTTGGCGGCGGGAGAACCGCTTGCCATAGTAACTCCCGTAGTGGTGCGAACGAGAGATGCCGCCGGCGGGAATTTCGTCATGATTTTAAGAAGCAGCGGCTTCAAAAGCCAGAGGTTGCAGAAAACCACTCTGCCTATATATGTAGTGCGTTTTCCTATATTTGTAAAGAGGTCATAGACAAAGGGGAGTATCTTACCTTTAAACTGATGGTTTTCAAGGTTAATAACCTTTTTCGCCAAAATACCTATTGCCGTATGCTCCGGAGGCTGAGATGAGTGTCCGCCCTTTGCCTTAACGGTGATTTTAAAATCGGCGTATCCTTTTTCTGCAACGCCTACACCGGTGAGGTTTGCGTCAAGGAGTCCCTTTACTTTAGCCGAAAGCATCGCTCCGCCTTCGTCGATAATACTGTCAAGGTGGACTCCTCTTCTCTGGAGTTCCTTTGCCAGTTCTTTTGCGCCGTTGTTGCCGCCGGAAACTACCTCTTCGTTGTGACCTAAGCAAAGATAAATTGTCCTTGCCGGCTGGTAGCCTTCTTCCAGAAGGGTTTCGGCGCTTTCCATAAGGCAGATGAGATGGTTTTTCATGTCAATTGCGCCTCTGCCCCAAATAAATTCACCGTCGTTGTAGCCGTCAAAGGCGGGATGAGTCCAGTCTTTTTCGGTGCCTTCGCTTACGGGAACAACGTCCTGATGGGCTAAAAATGCGATAGGGTCAAGAGAGGAGTCCGTGCCCTGCCATTTAAACAGCAGGCTCGCATTTGAAATATTGGTGATTTCCATTGTGCTGTGAACCTTCGGATAAGCTTTTCTTAAAAATGAATGAAAGCGTTCAAACTCATTCCAATCTGTGAGACTTTCGTCTTCGTGTGAAATGGTTTTGATTTTGATAGCTTCGCTGAGATTATCCGCAGCTCTTTTCTCGTTTACCTGTTCGTCTGGAAAGACTTCCTGCTTTACAGGAGGGGCTTTGAAAAAAATTGCCCGAACAAGGGTTATCAGGATAAAAACAGCTAAAAGAATTAAAACTAAGTACAAAATTATCATAATTCCCCATCCTTTCACGCTAAATTATGTCATAAATGTACTATGATTGTCAATTTAATATTACTTAAAAAAGGAAGAATTTAATATTTGCGCCAGTTTAAAACTCCGGAGTTAGGCAGCAGTGCA
This sequence comes from uncultured Oscillospiraceae bacterium, assembly GCA_958451705.1. Classification (GTDB taxonomy): domain Bacteria; phylum Bacillota; class Clostridia; order Oscillospirales; family Acutalibacteraceae; genus UMGS263. The sequence goes on along the minus strand of CAUDRD010000025.1, from coordinate 2,642 downwards.
AATTTTGAAAAGTTTAATTTAGGTAAGAAGATCAAAAAACAACTAAGCGTTGGACATTTTCAATCTTTTATGATTGTAAATTATTGATTTCTGAATTTCATAGGGGATAATCCTGTTTTACTTTTAAAAATTTTTGTGAAATAGCTTTGGTTTTGAAAACCGCAGGCGATGTATATGTCCGAAATAGATAAATCTGTTTCGAGCAAAAGGTGCTTCGCTTTTTGTATTCTTAACTCTATAACATATTGGATAGGTGACATGCCTACTATGTGCCTGAAACATCTGAGGCATTCTCGGCGGCTTATAAAAGCGCTGTTTGCGATCTGTTGCAAATCTATATTGTCGGCAAAATTAATTTGAATAAAATTCAGCATTTTACGGATGCGCTCAACTTCAGCCTTAGATTTAACTTTATTATTGATAGGTTCAGAGGAATTTTTAATAATAAGAAGTAGAAGCTCTGAAAGGACGGCTCTTATTTCAAATTCGTATCCGTAGTTTTTTTCATCCATAAGCATAAAAACTTTTTCGGCACGCATCAATATTTCAGCCTGCCACGGATTTTTTCGGTTTAAAATAATATGCGATAAAGTGGTGGAAAAAATAAGAGGCTTAATATATTTTTGATAAAAGACGCTTTCGACAGTTGCGTATATTAGAGAGGGCTTAAACAGTATATTTGGCATTTTGGTTTCTGTATCATTTTTTCCTGAATATGCATGAAGAACACCGGAGTTAATAAAAATGCCTTCACCTGCTTTGAGGGTGTATTTTTGTTCATTGACTGATACCGTTACTTTTCCTTCGGTAATATAAGCTATTTCTAATTCTTCATGCCAGTGCCATGGATAAAACTCCTTTTCGTTTCGGTAAAAATCAACATAGGTGGCGCAGGGGAAGATTTTATCCCCGTGCTGTATTGTTTCTTGCCTGTCTTTTGTAATTGATATCTCATTTCCTGAGCTGTCGTATATATTATACTCATTCATGGTGTTACCCCCTGTTTCTTCAAAAATTGGCGCCTTTGTTATATTTTAAGTTTTTTTGCTTATAGATTCAATACGTTCGCCTTGTTATAATAAAAAGAAACACAGGGGAAGAAGGTAAAAAGATGGCAATTGCACTTTTATTTGTAATATACATAGCATTTATCGGCTTGGGAATTCCGGATTCCTTGTTCGGAGCGGCTTGGCCAGCAATTTACACTGAGCTTAATATTCCGGTATCGTGGGCAAATTTTGTTACAATACTTATTTCATCAGGCACAATTGTTTCAAGTCTGTTTTCAGCAAAGCTTATCAATTATTTAGGTACGGCAAAAATAACCGCCATAAGTACAACCATAACGGCATTTGCTCTTTATGGTTTTTCATATTCGAAAAATATAATATGGATGTGCTTTTTTTCCGTTCCTTTGGGACTTGGTGCCGGAGCTATCGATACAGCTCTGAACAATTATGTAGCTCTTCATTATAAAGCAGTACACATGAATTTTCTCCATTGTTTTTATGGTATTGGTGTTTCTCTAAGTCCGTTTTTAATGTCACTTGCCCTTTCTGACAATTCGTGGAGAAGCGGATATAAAACCGTATTTTTGTTTCAGCTTTGTATTGCCATACTGACAATTATTTCTATTCCTCTTTGGAAAAAGGTACAGCATAGCTCAGAGGCGGTCAATACAGAAAACGGCAGGACGGTCGGGTTTTTGAAACTGCTGAAAAATCAAAAGGTTCGTATGTCCTGTATGTCTTTCTTTGGTTCCTGCGGACTCGAATATACATGCGGGGGTTGGGGCAGCACTTTTCTTGTTCTGTCAAGGGGAATCTCTGCCGATGCGGCGGCATTTCTGGTAACGTTTTATTATGTTGGTATGGTGCTGGGCCGGTTTTTATCGGGTATACTTTCAATACGTCTAAACAGCAGCAGAATAATAAAACTTGGTCAGGTCATTGTTTTAGCAGCGATTATACTTATTATTTTACCGTTGCCGTCTTATGCTTCGGGTATTGGTCTGTTTATGATAGGTTTAGGCAACGGACCTGTTTTTCCAAATATGCTTCATCTGACTCCCGAAAACTTCGGAAAAGATATTTCTCAATCCGTTATGGGAGTGCAGATGGCTGTAGCATATTTAGGCATAATGCTGTCACCGGCATTATTTGGTTTGATTGCGCAAAATATAAGTGCGTCATTGTTTCCATACTATCTTTTAATAATGTTTGCGATTATGATTATTGGTGGGAGTTATCCTCTAAGTAAGAAAAAGTGCGACAATTAATTGTGTAGTTCTAACTTCTGTCTTTAACGGTTTATTTTGGTGACCATAAAAATTAAAATTTTCTCTGCATATCAATGAAAAAATATCTGTTACTAAAAAGCAGCACTGTGAAAATAATCAGTAATCACGGGAAAATTTATATATTTGACGAAAAAATCCTGTGCCGATTAGATTAATACATAATAGAAACACTCCGACTTTATGCCGGAGTGTTTCTTCATGTACTTTATTGAATTTAAAGAACTTCACCGTTTAAAACATCTGTAAGCCAGGTGTAAATATCGCCGAAAATTTTTACTCTGTCCTCTTCGTTGAGAATTTCGTGCCTGTTGTCAGGGTAGAGTATGACCTCGGGATTGTGGCC
>CAUDRD010000024.1 GCA_958451705.1 uncultured Oscillospiraceae bacterium | reverse complement strand
CGACTTCATTGGTTGCCATTGCAGCCATAGCCTTTGATGCATCCATTACGCTGCCGCCGCCCAGGGCTACAATAAAATCACAGCCGTTTTCTCTTGCGAAAGCTGCGCCTGCCATAACGGTTGTATGCAGCGGATTTGGCTCAACCTTATCGAATACGGCAAACTCAGCCCCTGCTAACTTTAACTGCTCCTGAGTGCGGTCAAGATATCCGTTTTCACGGGTTGATTTACCATTTGAAATAACAATCATCGCTTTTTTGCCGGGCATTTTTTCTTTGCTTAAATCATTAAGCCTGCCAACACCGAACAAAAGCTTTGTAGGTACATACATTTTAAAACTCATTTTGAAAACCTCCCTTTAGTTTTTAGGTTCATTTATATTGTACACCCTAAACCTGACTTTACGTCAATAGTCTGTGAAGAAATATTTAACTTTTATCTCTTTAAAAAAGTGGAGATTAAAAAACTGCCTGCTTAAAGATTAATCCTTTAAACAGACAGCAACTTGAATTTTCAGTTTCTGTTAGATGTTAAAACATCAATCCATAATAATATCGGCAAATTTGGCGTTTACAGCCTCTACTAAATCTTTAGGAGAAAGCTCTACCTGAAAGCCTATTTTTCCGCCGCTGACTATTATGGTTTCTCGCTCGGAAGCAGTGTTGCTTATAAAGGTAGGATAGAGCTTTTTCATACCCACCGGCGAACATCCGCCTCTTATATACCCTGTCACCTTGTTTATGTCCTTAACGTGTATCATTTCGACGGACTTTTCCCCTGCCGCTTTAGCCGCCTTTTTGAGGCTCAGCTCTTTTTCAACGGGAATTACGAAAACATAGTATCCGCCGCTTTTACCCACCGTTACAAGGGTTTTGTATACGGCCTCAACATCCTGTCCCAGTTTTTTTGCAACGCTTACGCCGTCAATATTTCCGTCGTTTTCATAGGTGTACATTTTATAGGGTATCTTCTTTTTTTCTAAAATACGCATTGCGTTGGTTTTAACTTCTGCCATAAACTCAGCCTTTCGTCAGGAATTGATTTTCAACTTTAAAAAATCCCATATACCTTTTGGTATACGGGATTTTAATTAAAAACCCTGTGATTATTTTACCTCAACTGTCCAGCCAAATTCATCGGGAAGCTTGCCCCACTGAATTCCGGTAAGGTTATCATAAAGCTTTGCGGAAATTTCACCGATTTTGCCGTCGTTGATAACCATTACATCATCGCCCCAGCGAAGCTCGCCGATGGGAGAGATAACAGCCGCTGTACCGCTTCCGAAAGCCTCTTTAAGTCTGCCCTCTTCAGCAGCCTTTGCAACTTCCTGAATTGAAAGTCTGCGCTCGCTGACCTTCATACCCCATGAACGGAGAATGTCAATGCATGACATACGAGTAACACCGGAAAGGATGCTGCCTCTGAGCTCGGGAGTGATAACCTCGTCGTCGATTACAAAGAATACGTTCATTGTACCGACTTCCTCAATGTACTTGCGCTCAACGCCGTCAAGCCAAAGAACCTGAGTATAACCTTTCTTTTCAGCCTCTGCCTGAGCTTTAAGAGAAGCAGCGTAGTTACCGCCAGTCTTTGTAAAGCCCATTCCGCCCTTAACGGCACGGACATATTCGTCCTCAACATAAATTTTAACGGGATTGAGTCCCTCAGGATAATATGCGCCGACAGGTGAAAGAATAATTGCAAAAATAAGATGATTAGCAGGATGTACGCCTATATGAGCGTCAACTGCAAAAATAAAGGGTCTTATGTAAAGTGAAGTTCCCTCTTCAGTAGGAATCCAATCCTTATCAACGAGAACAAGCTTTTTAATTGCCTCGATTGCAAACTCCTCATCAATGGGAGGAATGCAAAGACGGTCGTTAGAAACGTTAAGTCTTGCCATATTGCGGTCGGGACGGAAAAGAAGAATTCTGCCGTCGGCAGTTCTGTAAGCCTTAAGTCCTTCAAAGACTTCCTGACCGTAGTGAAGGCACATAGCTGCCGGGTCAAGAGGAATAGGAGCATAGGGAACTATTCTCGGGTCATGCCAGCCCTGTCCCTCATCATAATTCATAAGGAACATATGGTCTGTGTAATAATTGCCGAAGCCAAGTTTGCTTTGATCCTGAGGCTTCTCTTTTGGATTTTTCGTAAGTTCAACTTTGATTTCCTGCATAAATGAACACCTCTGAAAAAATATGCCTTATGTGGCTTATGTTTTTAATTATATCACCATAGATGGTTTTTGCAAGAAAAAAATAACGGCTTGCATAACATTTTTTAAAAATTTTCTCATTTACCAAAATGTGTTTTTGTGTTACTATATTTTCCGTAAAATATGGAGCTTGGGAGGAATTTTTTTGAACACTGTTTGGTACGCTCCGGGAGAGGATTATCCCCTTTCAAGGGAAATAAGAGAAGAAGTTTTCGTAAAGGAACAGAAATATCCTATAGAGCTGGAGTTTGACGAAGCCGATAAAAACTGCTGGCATCTTGTGCTGACTGATAACGAAAAGGCTATTGCAACGGCAAGGCTTCTTAAACTCAGCGAAGGAGTTTTTAAGCCCGGAAGAATAGCGGTGTTAAAAGAATACCGTGGCAAAAATATCGGCGCAAAGCTCCTCACCCTGATTATCGAAAAAGCAAAGAAAATGGGCGCAAAGGAGCTGCATATCGGGGCACAGACTTATGCAGTAGGCTTTTACGAAAAATTCGGATTCAAAACAACAGGCGAGGAATATATGGACGAGCACATCCCCCATATTGATATGATTTCTTATCTTTAATTTTACATCTTAAAAAGTAATCACCCGAGGCAAAAGCTTCAGGTGATTTTAATTTTTATATTAACTTAAAGTAAAGTTAAAACTTTTCGTTTCTCCCTTTTTAAAGGTCTCTTCATGGCTTTGCTGTCCGGCACAGGAAATTTTTATCGTCTGTTCCTTATTGCTCGTAACGCTTACCTTAACTGCCTTATCCTGCCACTGAACGGAAACCTGCGCCTGAGTGTTTGCCATAAGTCCCTTTACGCTGCCCTCTTTTAAATCCTTTACAAGGGCCGGAAGAACTTCAATAACTCCCGTATCGGAATACATCAGCATTTCGTCTATAACACCTAAAATTCCGAGAGAGGTATCGGTGCAGAAGCAGTCTGAGCCGCGGTTTGTGTTGTGGTCCGTAAGCATTGAATTATAGTAAACCTTTGTTGTAAGGAGCACCTTGAGACATTTCTCAATTTGTTCGCTATCCTTTAACCTTGCAGCTACCAAACCCTTATGAAGCCAGCCGTGAGTTTGAGTTTCTTCGCTTTTCTTGCCGGCATTATTTCTGTTCTCAAGAGCCTGAAGGCAAGCCTTTGCAAGCTTTTGGTCACTTTGGGTTTCATTGGAGGGCCATGCACAGTAAAGGTGGCTTATATGGCGGTGCTTATTGTTCTCTTCAAAACAATAGGCAGCCCACTCTTTAATCGCCCCTGTTTCATCATAAAGATAAGGTGGTAGCTTTTTGGTAAACTGTTTCCAGACCTCAATATCGTCCTTATAGCGTTCATCGTCAAGGTCTTTTTCCACGGATATAAGCATTTCAAAGCATTTTCTCGCTGCGCTTATATCCGCCGCACAGTTAGCTGCTCTTGCACAGGTGAGGTTTTTAGGCATATTTTCCGGAGAGTGTCCCGGAACTATGCAGTAATATTCGCCGTCGTTTAAGACGCTCTTATCCTTTTCGTAATGGATGCCGCCCTTTGAATCCGTATAATACTCAGGGGTTAGCATCTGAACCCAAAAGTTAACACTGAGCTGAAGCAGCGGCTGAAGAATATCCTCTAAAAGCCTCTTTTCTCCCTGAGCTGTAGCTATTGTTCTGTTGCCGTAGGTCTGATAAAACTCGTATATGGGCTGAAGCATCCAGGCTGTTCCATGGTTCCAGTATTCAAACGGATAAACGCTATTGTATTCCACTATCAGAGCATTTGTGCCGTCGGTGTTTACAGGGGCGAGAATGGCGTTTTTAAAGCCGTAGCAGCGCATTGCATTTATCTTCCAGTGGTCAATCTGCTTTAAAACAAAACGTATGTAGCTTTCACCGTAAGAAATGCAGTTGGCACTGTTCATGGCCGAGGACTGCACATTGACATTTGCGTCCATTGTGTAGCTTCCGTTCCACCTGGGCGCCCACTCCCCTGTCCATATACCGTAAAGGCGGCTTATGGAATCATGTCCGCTGCAGCATATCATGGCATATCTGCCGGTATTATAGGCTCTTTCAACCATTGCATAATCAAGAGTTTTGCTCTTTCTCTGGAGAGATATTACCCTTTCATTAGACAGCTCACTAAAGGATTTATCACCTAACTTAAAGCTTACGGCGTTAAAAAGAGCGCTTTGCTCCAAAGCACTGGGTTTAAGTGCTTCTTCATAGCTGAATACCTCATCAGTATATTTTTTCTGAACCTCTTTGCATCTTGAAAGCAGTTTTTCAATTAACGGATAGTTCTGAGTTTTTTCAAAATCCGAAAAAGAGCCCATGTTTATATCTCTGTCCGAAACAGCTATAAGATACACTGTATCTGCATCGGAAATTCTGACTGCGGGATTTTTCTCTTGTCCCAGGTTAATTTTTTCATCACTGTCTTTAAGGAGGATTTTTTCCTTTTTTCCGCCCTCGGATATTATCATTACCAAAGTGGCATAACCGGCCTCTTTAAGCTCAGAGCCTTCATAGCTTGGATAATGGGCTATTTCGGCAATATACTCTCCGTCGCCGTCAACAAGCTTTTTATACTCTAAAAGCTCCTCTTGACCGGCTTCACGGTTTTTATACATCTTCGATATATCGTCAAAGGATATAGTAAGATTTACCTTGCTTCCCTCTGAGGAAGCCCCTATCTTTGTCACCGTAACGTTATCGGTACGGGAGGTAAAGGTACGTCTTTCCCAAACGCCGTTTTTGTCCCTGTATTTTACGACGGCTTCGCCTGTTTCATAATCGCACCAGCGAACATAATCGGAGCATCTAAACTTTTTTTGCCGGAGTCTGAGCTGACCGCCGGGATGAAAACAATAATTAGTATACCATCTGCCATCCTCCGTCATATACGACTGACCTTTTATAATAGTCTGCCTCGCCTCTGGCAGACGGTAAGATATATCCACCGAATCACGAATGGTGTCGCAGGGCATTATAAAATTTATATTCTGATAAATAAGAGTATCGTCATAGGGTGAGCCTGCGTTTATAACGCCGTTTTCACCGTTACCCGTCATAAATCCGTCACGCCAAAGCCTGACCTTCTTTTTTCTCTGGCCCTTTGCCTCTACCTGAGTGTATTTATTTGAAAAAACCTTATATGTATCTGTCTTGTCTAACAGCAACCTGTCCGCCTTCCTTCTGAGTCTTAAAATTAAAATATCTAAATTACAGCTATTGCATATAAAACGCAATAGCTGCACATTTCAGATATAATAGCTGAGACTTTATTACTTACAGTATTCCTCAACGTAATTTTCGATTGCGCCGGAAATTACCTGCAATGCCTCTTCTCTTCCGCCGGTTTCATCTACAACGGTCTCCTTGCCCTCAAGGGCTTTATAGACTGTAAAGAAGTGGCACATCTCGTCAAAAATATGTTTCGGCAGTTCTGAAATCTCGTTGTACTGGTTGTAAGTAGGGTCGTTATAGGGTATTGCGATAATTTTTTCGTCACTTCTGCCGCCGTCAAGCATCTTTATTAAACCTATGGGATAGCATCTTACAAGAGTAAGAGGCTCAAGAGTTTCGGAGCAAAGGAGCAAAACGTCCAAGGGGTCTCCGTCATCGCCCAAGGTTCTCGGTATAAAGCCGTAGTTTGCCGGATAGTGGGTAGAAGTATAAAGAATACGGTCAAGAATAATAAGGCCGGTCTCCTTATCAAGCTCATACTTTTTCTTGCTGCCCTTCGGAATTTCAATTACCGAAATAAAATCCTCCGGTGAAATCCTTTTAGGGCTTATGTCGTGCCAAATGTTGCTCATTTTATTATTCCTCCCCAATAAATTCAAATCGCTTAAATTTTTTGCCGTCCCGCTCTATTTCTTCGTTCCACATAGATGCCGGACGCACCCATAATCCGCCCTCGCCGTAGAGAGCTTCATATACAACCATCTCCTCAAGGGTCTCACTGTGACGGGCAATGCCTACAACACGGTATTCTCTACCCTTAAAGTGACGGTACATTCCTTTTTTAATTTGCTCCATTTTTCTTTCTTGCCTTTCTCTCCACTTTGCGCTTGTTTCCCTTTTCGTCAACAATATAGGTGTTATCGAGACTCGAAACTAGGCTCTGCTTAAAAGCGGCAATATATTCTCCTCTGAGAATCGCTCTCTCCTGCTGTTCTTCAGGAGTAAGCTCACGCTCTCTCGAAATTCGTGTAAGCTCGCTTATTCTGTCAATTTTTTTCTGCTCCATTTTGTTTCCTTTCGTGACGGGAATATCTCCCTCTAGCTTCATAATTAGTTTATCACATATACCGGTATTTCTTCAAGAGGTTGTATTTAAGTGTATTTTATGTTACCTTAAAATCACCAAAGAAAAAGAGGTTTTAAAATGAATATAACCGTTCCAGAAAAAGTTAAATATATACTCGTCACTCTCAAAAATCACGGCTTCGAAAGCTATGCAGTAGGCGGATGCGTCAGAGATTCCATAATGGGAAAAGAACCCTTTGACTGGGATATAACCACTTCTGCCCTTCCTGAAAAAACCGTAGAGATTTTTGAAGCTTTGGGCTGCAAGGTCATAAAAACAGGAATAAAACACGGCACCGTTACGGTACTTAAAGACCACGAACCCTTTGAAGTAACCACTTTCAGAATAGATGGAAAGTATACGGACCGCCGCAGACCGGATGGGGTCTTTTTCACCGCAAGCCTTGAAGATGATCTAAAACGCCGTGACTTTACCATAAACGCCATTGTAGCGGACTGTGAGGGAAACGTCAAAGATACTTTCGGCGGCATAGACGACATTAAAAGAAAAGTCATAAAAGCCATAGGCGACCCGGATAAAAGGCTCAGCGAAGACGCTTTAAGAATCATGCGTGCTCTTCGCTTCGCCTCGGTCCTTGGATTTAAAATCGACCCTCAGCTTCAAGAAAGTCTCAGAAAAAACAAGGAGCTTTTGCGTGATATAGCTCCTGAACGCATAAACGCTGAATTTTCAAAGCTCATCTGTGGAGAAAATTTTTCGTGGGTACTTTTAAATTTCACCGATATAATCGAAGTGTTTGTCCCTGAGATACGCCCCTGTGTCGGCTTTGATCAAAGAAATATACATCACATATACGACGTTTGGGAACACAGCGTAAAAGCCGCCGAAGCCGCTCCTCCCGACCTAATACTGCGCCTTACAATGCTCTTTCACGACATTGAAAAGCCAGCCTGCTTCTTTATGGGAGAAGATAACCAGGGTCATTTTTATGGTCACGCCAAAAAAAGCGCAGAAACCACAGAGAAAATTCTCCGCCGATTACGGTACGATAATAAGACAATAAAAGAGGTTACGGAACTTATAGAGCTTCACGATGTGGAAATAGTGCCGGAGAAAAAGCCGGTGCTCAGAAGAATGGGAAAAATGGGCAAAGATAGCTTTCAAAGACTTATTGCGGTAAAATATGCCGACAACGCAGCCCAGTCCCCCATAGTGCTCAGCCGCAGAGAAGACTTTAAAAAAATCGAAAAAATAGCCGCAGAAGCTCAAAGGGAAAGCAGCTGTTTCAGCCTCAAAAGTCTCAGTGTAAACGGAAGAGATTTGATTGAAGCGGGCTTCCCGGAGGGCAGAGAAATCGGAAAAATATTGCAAAGCCTTCTCGAAAGCGTCATTGACGGAAAATGCGACAACGAAAGGGATGCTCTTATAAAATTTGCGGAAAGATTTAGGAACTGTTGATCCCCAATTATTTTTGTAATAAAAAATAAAAGGAAAAGAGGAAACACAATGAATTTTTGCGGCACACAGCCACTTAAAACACAGCGGTGCTATTTACGAAAGCTACAGGTCGAAGATTTTTCACAGCTATATGAAAACGTTTATTCCGACGAAAAAGCTGCAAGATATATGTCATGGGACAGACATAAATCACCTGAGGAAACAAAAAATTATTTAAACCTTTGGCAGGAATATTATAAAGATCCCTGTGAGTGTTATTGGGGAATATTTTTATCCCAAAGCGATACCCTAATAGGCACAGTCTACCTTTATCCCGAAAACAAAAAAGCAGAAATAGGTTTTCTTTCCTACTGCTTAGGTTCACAATTTTGGAAAAACGGATATGGTACGGAAATGGTTCCAGCCGTTTTAGAATATGGATTTAACACCATGGGATATTACAGCATCACTGCTCTTTGTGCAAAAAGCAACACTTCTTCCTATAAGCTTTTGCAGCGTTCCGGCTTTACCTTCGACGGATGCCTGAGAAACCGTGACAAAACCTATTTGGGATATGAGGACTGCTGTTACTTTTCCATGCTCAGGGAAGAATTTATCTCCCAAGCTTTATTTTAAATCTTTATAGCTAGCATTTTTCTGAATTGATTTATAAAGCATAACAAACACCCACCGCCTTTTTAAGACGATGGGTGTTCGTTTACCAAAAAGAAGTAAAATGAAGAAAGACGGTTTATTTAATCACTTTCTCTTTTTTGTAATAACAATAGCTGCGCCGGATATAACAGCAATCGCAGCAAAAGCGCCTAAAATAAGGTTATCTCCGTTTGCAGGAGCCTGCGTATTTGCAGTTCCCGCATTAGATGCAGACACAGCTGTTTTGTCGACTGAGGAAGCCTGTGTGGAAGGAACATCAGTTGAATGCTTTCTCTGAGCAGGGGCTTCCATTGAAGGCTCTTCTGTAGCAGGAACTTCTGTTGAAGGCTCTTCTGTAGCAGGAACCTCTGTTGAAGGAGCTTCTGTAACAGGAGCCTCTGTTGAGGGTTCTTCTGTAGCAGGAACTTCTGTTGAGGGTTCTTCTGTAGCAGGAACCTCTGTTGAAGGATCTTCTGTAACAGGAGCCTCTGTTGAAGGATCTTCTGTAGCAGGAACTTCTGTTGAAGGATCTTCTGTAGCAGGAACCTCTGTTGAAGGAACTTCTGTAGCAGGAACCTCTGTTGAAGGCTCTTCTGTAGCAGGAACCTCTGTTGAAGGCTCTTCTGTAGCAGGAACTTCTGTTGAAGGATCTTCTGTAGCAGGAACTTCTGTTGAAGGATCTTCCGGAATTTCAGGAATATCTAAAACATTGTGTACCATTTCAAGAGCTTCATCTGCATTTATTCCTTCAGCCGTTGACATTGCCTGACCTAAAATATTGGAAAAAACAAAATTTTTCACAACAGCTTTAATAGCTGCTTTAATTGAAGCCATATTGCTCTGTTCGGTAAGATTATTAAACAGATAACGGAAAATTACAAGGAACGAATCGCCTTTGTTTGTCTCGAATCCCACGCTGTATGCATTAAACCTGCTGACACTTTTGACAATAACAGGTTTTGCTGTTGAAGCGAGAAGTGCCCAGTCCGGATCTGAGAATTTGAGGCTGAGAGTAGTATTTCCAACTTTGATTTTACCGGCGAGTGAATTTACAAGGCCCATAATAACAGAAGGATCTATAGTGAGCTTATCGGGCTTTATAAACATTCCCACAAGCGAAGGAAGGTTATTGTGAATCTTTTTAAGTTGGTTATTAAGAATGTTATCTGAGAAAAGTCGTGCTACTTTGGGAAGAATCTCCACAACAGCAGAAACCGGCTTAGCTGAAATATCATCTACAAGAGAAAATACTGCGCTGACAATAGGAACAATTGCTGCATCTGCTTTTGCACCCGGTGTGGCAGCGCCAAGGTAACCTGCACTGTATTCTTCGGAAGTCATAAGATTTTTTATACCAAGAGCTTCGAGAACAGGCAGAATATTATCATAAAGGCCTGGTTTATATCCACCGGTGGGATAACCGTTCTTTTCCTCAATAACATTGGCAAACTGAACCTCAAGAGTGCTTGTAATAGGAACGGTAATACCTCTGAGAACTGCTGCAAGAGCATTTATAAAGCCGTCCCTGTCACCATCGTTAAAGCCGAAGTAACCGTTAGTAATTGTGGATATATCAAGTTTTTCCCAATCACTGATATTTCCACCAAGGGCTTTGAAAGCAGCGGCAGCCGTTGCAAACTTGTCTTCCACAAGAAGACCGGCAAGCTGATTTGGCTTAATCTTCAAAAGCGCAGTAGCAAGTCCGGCACCTGCGTTATTAAGCATGTCATTGAAAGCGGGATAAAGAGCTTTCGCCGCTGACGCTACTGTAGCGTTTGTATAAACCTTTTTCGTGAGCAAATCATTGAGATTTGCATAGCCCTGCTGTTTAAAGATAAGACCGAATGTTCCGTCAAGAACTTTTACAAGGAATCCAAGACTTCTGTCGCTGGTAAACAATGGGTATTTGAGATTCGGACGTGTCCAATCGGGAAGAACCGGCTTTATATCCGGAGCCGGAACACCTTTTATAATCGCTCTGAATTTGTTCATAACATCGGCAGGGATACTCGATTTTGACTCGTTAAAAACCTTATTCCACGCAATGAGCACTTTATCAAGCTCATCCTGCGTATAAGGAACGGTAGCCTTGTTTACCTCTGCAACAAATGCCGCCGCCATACCTTTGCCTACGACAGGTTTAACGAGCCTTAGAATGCTAGCGGATGTCTTCTGTGTTCCGTCATAGTAATTGTACTTAAAAGAAACACTGTCGAAAAACGCTTTGTCAGTAGCAGCTAAATTGCCATATTCTGTGTATGTATCGACTACTGCTTTTTCGTTTCCCTCAGACTTGTCATTTCCATAAGCTTCAAGTGCAGCTATCATCTTGTTTGTAAGATCGTATGAAGCCTTTACCAAACCGGAATCAAGCTCAAGAATACGTGCCCATGCAGCTGCCTGATAATCAGCATTTTTTTCCTTCACGGCACTGTCGTAATCCTTCTGTGTCTTATTATAGGCAGGTTTAAGAACCTCATCGTACTCTTTCTTATCTGCAATATACTGAGGATCCTCTTTGCCTAAAGGATATTTTTCAGTATCATAATAGCTGGGTGATACAGGAGCAATTGGATAATCGACACCCGGGGCATTTTTATATGCCTGCTGATATGCAAGCTCCAAACTGAAAAACTTTCCAATATGAGCATCAACGTTATACAAGGCATCCCTTGCAAAACCGCAACTGTAAAAATCATAAATCATAGGAAGATATCTCTTTGCTTGGCCAAGCGCGGCATACTTTGCACACATATCTTCGTAGACCTTTGCAATCTCCGCCACACTAGCTTTGGTACTTCCGTCAAACCAATACGGAACATATGTCATATCGGTGAGTTTTCTCTCTCGACCTCCGGCTGCAGCTTCAAAAGAATAACCATAGAATTCTCTTGCGAAATTCTGAGCATCTTCCATAAGCTTTGTTCTGCCCAAATAATCTTTCTGCATTTCATCAGCTGCAAGATAAAGCTCTTCACCTCTAAGGGGTGTTTCGGCACCGGAGCCCTTTAAATAATAGGCTCTGTCCCAAGCAAGCTTGAAAAGCTTTCCAGTTGCTACAATATCAAGCTCATCCTTCTGTGAGTCTGTAAGAGCTTTATATTCTGCCGCAATAGATTCAAACTCTTTAATGTCTTCTTCTTTAGCACCTCTCCCTACTGTGCCGTTAAAAGCGTTTATTCTTTCAACAACTTCGGCAGGACTTGTCGCAAAAGCTACGAGGGCTGCCGACAAAGCAGAAAACACTATAGCAATTGCAAGAATTACGCTTAACAGCTTTTTACTTTTTGCCATTTTTTTACCTCCAATTTGTTTTTTTCGGTGTGCAAGGTTCGCACAACCGCTTGCTACATTATAATAGTTAATCAAAATATACAAATCAATTGTAATAACATCAAAATAAAAACTATTCAATTTGTTAAAAATAGAAAACTTTTTGTATATTTTTAATAAACTTTTTATAAACTAATGCCGACTGCACAGTCGTATTGATACTCACCTATGGTTTGAACCGGTAGAATAATGAAAAAAATTTCAAATTGCTCCAGTTAAGAAGCCCTTTAATACGGAGTAATTTTGACAATATATCTATAAAAATCAAAATAGAGAAAACAAAAAAGCCTTCCTTTATGGAAG
>CAUDRD010000023.1 GCA_958451705.1 uncultured Oscillospiraceae bacterium | reverse complement strand
TGCCAGAAATGACCGCCGCAAACCGTTTTATGGTTTGCAGCGTTTTTGTTATCACTTTTTCACCCTGTATCTTTTATATTTATCATTAAAAAATCGACCCCTTCTGTTATTGCAGAAAGGGGCGACTTTCTTTTTCTGTTCCTATTGCTCGCATATAGCAAAGAAGGGGATTTTTTATAAATACCTGCGATCAGTAAAGGCTTTTAATGATTTCAACACATTTGTCAATTCCAATAGTACCGCTGTTCAGTGTTATATCATAGTTTTGTGCATGTCCCCATTTCATTTCAGTATAGAAACGGTGATATGCCGCACGGCGTTTGTCTTTCTCTTTTAGACGCTGTTCTGGGGATTTTTCACGCTCTCCGTATACATTTACAATGCGTTCCGCACGAAACTGCATATCAGCATGGATGAATACCCGCAAACAGTCAGCCTTATCACGCAGAATATAATCTGCGCAGCGGCCGACAATGACGCACGGTCCCTTTTCTGCAAGCTCCGTAATGAGCTTGTATTGAATTTTCCAAAGGTAATCTGTATTGTTGGGACCGGAAGC
This sequence comes from uncultured Oscillospiraceae bacterium, assembly GCA_958451705.1. Taxonomy (GTDB): domain Bacteria; phylum Bacillota; class Clostridia; order Oscillospirales; family Acutalibacteraceae; genus UMGS263. Next base: position 11,688 of record CAUDRD010000023.1, on the reverse strand, counting down.
CGGATGAGAAAAAGCAGAGGCAAGAAAGCCACCGGGAGCGTATTCGCCGGCATCCTTAACATAATTTTCCGCAAAACCGCTTTCCACTGCTATCTCGTGTAAAATCTCATTGTCATAACAGGGAATTCCAAGTTCATCCGCAACTGCTTTGCCTATTGTTCTGCCTCCGCTTCCAAATTCACGGCTGATTGTAATAATTCTATTCTTCATTTGTCATATCCTCCTTTTTCTTAACCGTTATTAATCGTTTGAAGATTGAATCAGATGTTCCTTTTTCAAGTGATTTCTCTCGTATAAAAGCAGCGCTAATGAAAGTATAAACGCCAAACCGTCTGCAACAGGACCTGTCCATAAAACTCCGGTTACTCCCATAAAAACAGGAAGAATTAATGCCGCAGGCACAAAGAAGATGATCTGTCTCGCCAAAGAAAGAATCGCAGATTTTACGGGCTTTCCAACCGCTTGCAGATAAACGGCTGTGACAGTCTGAAATCCGGTCAAGGGGCAGAGAAGCAAGAAAATGCGGAAAGCCATAACTGCAAATTCATTATACAGACCCTCTTCGGAACCAAACAATGAAACAACGCTCATAGGTGCAAATTGGAAAATTAAAAATGCAACAATTGATACAACTTCCGATGCGATCAATGCAATTTCCAGCGCTTTTTTTACTCGCTTGTAGTTTTTAGCACCGTAATTAAATCCGATGATAGGCTGTGCACCGGTGGCAATACCCAGGAGAATTGCAATCATAATCTGATTGACTTTCATTACGATACCCGTGGCCGTCAGCGGAATTTCAGAGCCGTAGACAGAAGCCGCACCATACTGCGCCAGAAGATTGTTGGTCAGAGCCATGACGATTGTAATGGCAAACTGAGTTATGAAACTGCTCAGTCCAAAGGTTACTATATTGCCGCAGGTCTTTCCTTTCAGGCGAAATGCAGCGGCATCCGGATGGACAGTCTTGAAATGCGGCATATATACGACGGATACAATAAAAGATGCAACCTGTCCGATAACCGTGGCAATTGCAGCACCCTCTACGCCCATATGAAATACAAAAATCAGCACAGGGTCAAGGATGACATTGATAATCGCACCGATAACCATAGAAAACATTGCATACTTGGGACTGCCGTCTGCACGAATCATGGAGTTGATTGCGGCAGAAATCATCATAAACGGCAGACCGATTCCGATAATAAATCCATACTCCAGCGCATAGGGACGCAATATTTCGGTTGCTCCGAACAGCGTTAAAATGGGGTTAATCCATACAAGAAATATAACTGTCAGCAGAATGCTTATAATCGTCACCAGCGTGACGGCGTTACCGACGCCTTTCTTAGCAACGTCAATTTCGCCTTCACCAAGTTTAAGGCTCAGGTATGCGGCGCCGCCGTTGCCGATCATCATAGAAAGTGCTAAAGCGATAATTGTAATCGGGAACACAACATTTGTGGCTCCGTTGCCAAGATAGCCAACACCCCAGCCTATAAAAATTTGGTCTACAATGTTATAAAGCGAGTTAACCAGCAGTGCAATTACACTGGGAACGGCAAATTTCACAATCAGTCGTCCAATTGGTTCTGTCGCAAATAAACTCTGCTTTTCGGTCACTTCATTTTCCATAAATATATTTTCCTCCTAAAATTAAGTAATTAGTTACCTATTAATCCAAAAAAGCAGGCAGCTGAACCGAGTGACTTCCCCGGCGCACTGCCTATGGAATGTAAAACTTATTCCGAGTCGATGTTTTTTAAAATTATGTCAGCCAGCAGTATCAGCTCTTGCTTTTGCTCCTGAGTCAGAGTTCTGCACAAGTCGGTAAAGACCTCCTCGTCCTGAGCAAGAATCATTTTGTAGATTTCGGAGGACTGCTCCGTACACGTTATTTTTTTGTATCGCCTGTCCTGGGTACTGGGAACACAGCGAATAAACCCTTTACTCTCCAACCTCTGAAGAAGTTTGGTCATGGCAGGATGCGTCACATGCTCAATCTGTTCCAGATCATTCTGATGAATCTCTGTTACGCCTGATGCTTCCAATCGGCTGATGGAACCAAGCACACGCAATTGAACCGCTGTCAGCCCTAAGGCGCCGGCTTTTTCGTCCAATTTTTTGCGAAAAGCTCGGTTGATAATCGCAATTTTTAATCCGAAAGGCATCATACCCAAAATCGTCCCGCCTCGCTTTCTTTAGAATAAGTAACCAATTACATATTTTACTCTGTCTTATAAATTTTGTCAAGACAGCTGTCATAGCAAACCCTATCATCGTTTCTCTTTATCAGAAATTACACATATTTATGAGCCGAAAACATATCAGCCTAATATTTATTCAAAAGGTTGACATCGATGCTGCCTGCAAGATTTATAATACTATTTTCTTCTGTTTCTCCTATCCTTCTTTTTCATAAAGTATTCTATTGGGTCGTTTAAAAACAGATAACAGAACACCGACACGAATGGTATAAAGAAAAACACATTTAATGTTTTGGTTGCAAGGCCGTCAAGGGCGGGAACAAAAATATTGACAACACACAGGAGCATACCCAGCAAAGGCAGCGAGGTTACAAAATAGAATAAACAGTATAAAAACCTTGTCGTCATAGGTCTATTTGAAACCTCTGTAAGCCAACTAATTTCATTTCGTTTTGGAATAAGTCCTCTTTTAATGCTATCGCTGTGTTTTTCTACGCTCCTTAAGGATTCTCCTGCCGAAGTATAGCTGAGTCTGAGTATCCATGAACAGAAAATTCTGCTCAAAATCCAAATTGCTGCAAAGGCAAATATGCCAATAAATCCATTTACATTCATATTGATACCCCTTAAAAGTCCTTAAGATATCCTAAATCGTACAAAAATACTTTCATCCACGTTGTGCTTACTTTATCGCATCGTACATACAAAACGCCGTCGCCTTCACATACTACTCCGGCATAATATTCGTCGGTTTCCAGAGTGTATATTGAAAATTTTGATGTCTTATCCTCTGCTATAACATCTTTATCCGTTCCGGTTCCGTATTGTTTTAAAACGTCTCCTTGAAGCTGATTTTTAAATCCATTAGCCTGCTCGCTGTTTACCAGCTTAAAATACTCAAAATGGATTTCCATATCGTCGGCAACAAGACAGTCCTCAAAAAGAAAATCCGGATAATCCTCGCTCACCTTATCGAGTTCTCCCTCAGGCAAATATCCTTTTTCTATAAGCAGCTCACGAATGTATGTAATGTTTACTTCCGGCTTGGATGTATTTTCAATCTGAGAGTCTTCTTCTCCATAATTATTTTGAACAGTTCCGACTGTCGTCTCAGGAGTGCTGAAAGAAAATGTTTTAAAATTAAAACCTTTCAAAATAATGGGAGAAAAAAGGCAAAACAACAGCAGCGCAGCAATGATAAGCTTTCTTGTATAACTTACTATAAACTTTTTTCTTTCGGCTCTGTCAACTTCATCGGGATCCATTCCCGAATATTCTAAATTTCTTTCGGGAACCTCATAGAGCTCATCTAAGTCATCTATTTCTTCGGGAACGTCCTCTCCCTCATAGGGCTTGTATTGTGAAGAAGCATAATATGCTTCACTTTCCGCTTCTATTTTCTTACCGTAGGAAAAACCGAGAGAGGCGATAAGGGCAGTACCGACAGCCTCTATAACCATAAAAACTTTAACCGCCGTCATGCTTCCGTTCCAAGCCAGTGTAAAACCTATTGACGGTGCAGGCAAAATAAAGAATCCTGCTGCCACAAGAAAAAAAAGCATGGTACTAAATTGTCGTGGATTCTTAGCTCTTTCCCTAAGCCACCTGATTAAATATCTGTATCTCCTATCTGTAATATGTTCGCTCATGAACACTCCAACATCTTTTTTAGTTACACCTGCGGACATATACCAGTACTTTGCAAGCTTCAGATAAAGCACCAAGTTAATAATAGCAAAAACCACAAAATAAATCATAATAATATTTTGCTCTGTCGTCATAGCTAATCACCTTAACAATTCATTATAGACAAATACATTATAACAATTTCTTAATATAAATCAAATGAATGAATAGCAATTTGTATTTAAAATTCTGTTTTTATCAAAGCTTTAAATTTTAAACGGGCAATAATTATGCTTTTCATTTTGTATAAATATTCTGTTTTTAAAACAACATAATGTATTTTAAACATTAGTTAGCATCAATCTTCTCCTATCATCTTTTCCGTTATGCACTATTTTTGTGTACACTTTTTATAAAATCTGTAAGAATTTTGATTTATTTTTATATTTATTGTTGACTTTATAGAAGAACTTGAATATAATCAAAATGTATTTAATATACAAATAAAAATTTAGAGGGTGAGAAAATGAGGAAAAAATCTCTAATCATGAAAGTTTTGGCGGTTACACTTTCACTTGTCATTATTGCAAGTACAGTAATTGCTGCACTTGCGGCGTCAGCTGCTACCGCACCTGACGGAATGACATTCGAAAAAATCTCCAATCCTGACGCCGGCGTAAGAGAGGCCGATGGTCTTGAACCCGGCGGAAACCGCGAAACCAGCTATGCCTGGAGTATGGCGGCAAGAGGCAACTACCTTTACATTGGAACCAACAAAAACACCGTAGGCAGCGTAGCAACGGCTCTCGCAGCTTCCTTGACAGGCCTCGGACTTAGCTCCGACGTTATTTGGGCGGCTATTGACGCTTATACAAACGGAGAAATTCCAAAGCCCACATCTACAGAAGGCGGTTACATCTTCAGATGTGATCAGACAACAGGAGAAATCAAGATTCTCTACAGAGCTCCTGCCGGCGTCGCTTTCAGAATGGCAATAGAGTATGACGGAGACGTTTACTTTGCTTCTTATTCTTCAGCAGCTAATGCGGCTAACGACATTCTCAGAATCGACGAAAATGATAACATCGAAACAGTATTTACCTCCTACAACGGCGCAAGCCTGCGTGCTGCATGCATCCACGATGACGGACTGCTTTATTTTGGCGGCGTTGACGCCCGTGAAGAACTTGAAGCAGGTGATGAAGATTGCCAGAAGCTTGCAATCATCTATAAAGATCCTGCTGACGACACACAGTGGAACAGAGTTGCAGACTATAAGGACTTTAAGCCCTATGCTACAGACCCCGCAGTAAGAAGCACCGTAGCAAGCCCCATTTGGGATATCTGCTCATATGACGGATATATTTATGCAAGTATCCCCAACAGCGGCGGATTTGTTCTTTACAGAGGTCATGTTGCAGAAAACGGTGAACCCGCCAACGAGTACGGCTGGTACTGGGAAGAGGTAGTCGGCAAATATAACGGCGTTAACAACATTTCCTTTGCGGAGAATCCTGAAGGAAATGTAACAGGTCCGGAAGCCGGCATGATCTCTATGTCAGCAACCCCCTTCACCTTCAATGGTGATCTCTATCTTATGGACTTTGACAACACGATTTCCGCTGAGGTTACAGCACTTGCAGGTATCCTTAATGTTCTTTTCGGAAACCAGGATGTCAAGCTTAGTACATATCTCAGGCCAATGTACACAACTCTTCAGAATCCTCAAAGAATTTGGCGCTACAATGAAGAGACAGGCAAATTTGACGAAGTAGAAGCTTTCACCAAGCTTATGGAAGGCACCTGTAACGAGTACCTTTGGAGAACAGCAGAGTATAACGGCGAACTTTATATTTCAACAATGGATTCAGCCGTAATCTACAATTACGTTACAAAGCTTACAAACGGCAGCTTCCTCCAGATGACCGAGGACGAATTTGCCGACCAGATATCTTACCTTAAAACTCTTCTCAACAAACTCGGCGTTGCCGGAGATTCCAATGCCATTGTTGATAAAATCATCAGCTTAATTGAAAAAGTAACCGAAATGTTTGAAAGCTTCAAAGACATGGATCTTGAGGATGCACAGGCGTTCCTTGACAAGTATGCTGATTTGATAGACAAAATTTTAAACATGGGCACAATCGGTGACCTTACCTCTGAGCTTGCCGCTCTTACACCTACAGAGCGCAGCGGTTTAGGAAATCTCTCCGACATTACGGCAGCTCTTGAAAAAATCAAGGATATTATCGGCAAGATCGACGTTGAAGGCCTTAAGATGTATATCTACATTTCCGACATGGTTGCCAAAGATACATGGGGATTCGACCTGATTAAAACAGCTGACGGCGAAAACTTCGAGATCGTTACAAACGACGGATTCGGCGATAAGTACAACTACGGCGGACGTACGCTTCTTGCAACCGATACAGGTCTTTATGTCGGTACATCAAATCCCTTCTACGGTGCTCAGCTTTGGAGAATTGTAGCCGATGATATTGATGAGCCTACAACAGACGAACCCACAACGGACGAACCTACAACAGATGCACCTGCAACGGATGAGCCCACAACAGATACACCTGCAACTGAGGCTCCTACAGATGACGGAACTTCAGCCGACACTGAAGATACTACAGCGGAAGCTCCCGACGGTTCTGATGATTCTGCCGACGTACCGGCAACGGGCTCAGGCATTATTCTTCCCGTTGCAATACTCTTCGGTTCAGCAGCAGCCGTAACCATAGCAACAAGAAGAAAAAGCAGAAAAGAACATTAACCATTAAATTTAAATACTGATACAAACAGTTGCAGCGGCTTGTTATCTGTGAAAAGCGGATAACAAGCCGCTAAAAATTTGCCATGCAGTTGTAGAATTAAATATAATTTTACAAAATTTAAAGAATTTTATATTGATTTTATGGATAAAGCTCAATATAATATTTTTGATAATAAATAAACAAAAAGGAGATTTTTATTATGGCAAATATTATTGCAAGCCCTACCCGCTATATTCAGGGCAAAGGTGAACTAAAAAACCTTTGCAAACACGCTGAGCTTCTCGGCACAAAGCTTTTCATTCTCACCAGTAAATCCGGACGCAGCCGTGTTGAACCCGCCATTGCAGAGGGAATGAAAGAGACCTCCTGCACAGCACATTACGAAGTATTTAACGGCGAATGCTGCGATACGGAGATAAATCGTCTTAAAGACATTTATCTTTCATCCGGCTGTGACCTTATTGTAGGTATAGGCGGCGGAAAAATCCACGATACATCCAAGGCCATAGGCTATTACACCAAAACTCCCGTGGTCATAGTTCCTACAATTGCTTCAACGGACGCTCCCTGCTCTGCTCTTTCCGTTATCTACACAGATGAGGGCGTTTTTGACCGCTATCTTTTCCTTCCCTCAAGCCCCAACATGGTGCTTGTTGACACAGATGTTGTAAGCAAGGCTCCCCTTCGTCTGCTTGTCTCCGGTATGGGCGACGCCCTCGCCACATATTTCGAGGCCAGAGCCTGTCAGCGTTCAAATGCTACAAACTGCGTAGGAGGAAAGACTACACACGCTGCTATGGCCCTTGCTCGCCTGTGCTATGACACGCTTATTTCAGACGGCGTAAAGGCCGCCCTTGCCGTTGAAAACCATGTATGCACAAAGGCAGTTGAAAATATAATCGAAGCAAACACATACCTTTCCGGTATCGGCTTTGAAAGCGGCGGACTTGCCGGCGCACACGCAATACACAACGGATTGACCGCCCTTGAGGAAACCCATTCCCTCTATCATGGCGAAAAGGTTGCTTTCGGTACACTGGTACAGCTCGTACTTGAAAACGCTCCCGATGAGGAAATTGATGAAGTCGTAAACTTCTGCATGGATGTCGGTCTTCCCACAACTCTTGCAGATTTAGGTGTTAAAGAGCCTGACGAAAAGCGTCTTATGGAAGTTGCAACTCTTGCAGCCGCCCCCAGCGATACTCTCGGTAATATGCCTTTTGAGGTAACTCCCGAAACAGTTTACGCCGCAATACTTGCCGCAGACGCCATAGGCAAATATTATAAAGGTGAATAAACGCCGATAAACCAAATAACGTTAAACAGCTCCGAGATAACTCACGGAGCTGTTTTTATTGCTTTTACTTTTTAATTGTCTGCAAATACTGGTTTGCTATATCCTTCATGCCGTCGTCGATTCTCGCAATTTTCAGCAGGGTTTTCACTTTAAACGGCTTTATAAGAGCCAGGGCAAAGGCGGGAACTTTTTTCATAATACTTGCCGTTTCGAGAAGCGAAAGGACATCGGGGCTTTTGAGCAGATCCCCCACTTTATCGTCAATGGAAAAATAATCAGGTTTTATTTCGCCTGAATCGCTTCCAAACCAATTTTTAACAAAGGAACGTGCGTCTCCCGGCATACGGTACGACGGGTCATCCTCCTCTGCTCCCGTTACGGTTATAGTGTGAACACATTCTCCGGCTTTGGCCGTTATTATATTTTCTCCCGGCTTTATTACGGCTTTATCGAAATATGCCACTCTGTCGCAGTCAAGGGTAAACTCTTCGCCGTTAACGGAAAGAGTGACCTTTGGAAGGTTAGAGTAAATCGGTATAATAGTTTCTCCGCACTTTCGCTGAACATATCTCTCTCCGCCTATACGGACAAAGGGCTCGTCTGACCAAAAGGCCTTATATACATAAAAGCTGTCCTTTCGGATTTTACGGTCAAAGGTGACAAGGCCCTTGTTGTTTCTGCCCTTTATTCCGCCTTCATCACGGTTTGCAGCACCAAACTCAAACATATTCCATACATAGCTGCCCCAAAGCCACTGACGTTCCTCAATGGCTCTGGCGTAATGCTCGTGAAGACGAGCCTGATAGGTTTCACTGTAATCTCCCTGAACTCCACCGCCCGGTGACTGATACTTTACAATGCCTTCGGCTCCGTACTCGGAAAGGCAAAGCTTCACCTTGGGGTTATCCTCATGGAATTTGTCGAACCATTTATCAATAGCGTTAAAGGTCTGGAGATACCATCCGTAATATATATTATAGCCCTGAATATCGGTAATTTTGTTTAGTTCTGAATGAGGATCGCACATCATAACTTGTGCGCTGGTTGTAGGTCGGCTGGAGTCAAGACTGTGGGCAAGGTCGTTCATCTGATTGAGGAATTTTACAAGCTGCTTTGACTTTCCGCCCATTGAAATCTCGTTCTGTATTCCCCAGCAAAAAATACATGGATGATTTCTGTTTTGAGTTATGAGCTCACGGAGCTGCTGCTTTGAGTTTTCAATTTTCTTTTCGGAAAATCTCGATATAACAGGAACCTCCGCCCATACGAGAAAGCCCATCTCGTCACAGGTATCATAAAAAATCTGGTCGTGCTGATAGTGGGCAAGTCTTATGGAGTTAGCGCCAATATCCTTGATTATCTGAAGGTCCTCAACGTGCTCCTTTGCCGTAAGGGCGTTGCCCATATGATAGCGGTCCTGATGCCTTGAAACACCTTTGAGCTTAACGTGTTTTCCGTTAAGGAAGCATCCCTTTTCGCTGTCAAATTCAACGGTTCTGAAGCCGATTCTTGTTTCAGCACAGTCAATTTCCTCACCGTCTTTGAGAACAACTCCCTTCAGGGTATAGAGATACGGGTTTTCTATGCCGTTCCACAAAACAGGATCTTTAACTTTAAGAACAGCATCGGGATTTTCCGCCGAGGTTTCAGTTTCTGCGGCAGCTTCTCCATCTTTGGAATAAAGGGTATACTTAACGGTTTTTCCTCCCCTTTCGCCCTGCATAAAGCCTGTTATGCTCACTTTCCAGCCGTCATCCTCCTTTGATGGGTCGGCAAGAATGCCGCAAAGGCCGTCGGTAAGACTGAAATAACAGTCTGCCAAATCGGTGATAATCTTCACAGGTCTGTATATTCCGCCGTAAAAGGTAAAATCTGCGCTACTTGGGTATACGTCGTCAAAATCGCTGTTGTCTACGCAGATTTTTATTTTATCGTCGTTCCCGGTGAGATATTTAGTAATATCATACCGGAAAAGGGAATATCCTCCCCTATGGGTTCCCACCGCTTCTCCGTTTACATATACGCAAGAAACCAAATTTGCGGCTCCTACTTCTATATATGTTTTACCGGATACTCCGGAGAGGTTCTTTTCGTAGGTACATTCTCCTCGGTAATAATCAGCTCCCTCCTGGCCGTCAACGGCGTTCCAGCAATGTGGGATATTCACCGATTCGCTTTTACCTTCTTTAGTAAACTTCCAGTTTTCACTGAAATCCATTATTTTTCTCATTTTCTGCCTCCAAAAATTTTTATATTAAAACTGTAAAGAGATGAAACTTCTATTATTATGCATTTTTAGCTGTTTCCGCATGAATTTCTTTAAGACGCCGGCTCATTTCCAAAGTCTCTTTCTTACCGAGATTATAAATAAACATAAGGGCGACAAACATAATCAAAGCTCCCACAAGAGGAATAAGTATTGAAAGCCTTATAACCCCCAGTGCAGTTGCATCGGTTGTAGCGACTATATGCTCAGTATCAAAACCGATTGCGGCGAGAAGCACGGAAGTAAGCCCCTGACACACGGCCTGACCAATTTTTCTTACAAAGGAATAAATTGCATAGACCGTTCCCTCTTCACGTCTGCCTGTCTGAAGCTCCTGATAATCGACAGCATCGGCTACAAAGGACCAGGTGGTAAGTGTAAACAGTCCCGTAAAGCCGTTTGCAACGCCTACAAGGGCCACATATATCCAGCCGCCTGTTGTTGTTCGTGGAAATTCCACAAAGAGCATAATTAAGAGAATTGCAACAGAGCCGATAATCGGCCAGGTACACATCTCCTTCTTGCCGAACTTCTTTGTAAGAGTGGAAATGAAGGGGATGAAAATTATCATAGGAGCAAACATTAAAACGTTTGCAATCATCATCATATCGGTATTTTTAAAGTATACCTGAAAAACGTACTGTACCGTAACCTGAAGGGAAAAGAAACAGGCCAGCTGTGCAAAGGAAGCAATGCATATTCCCACTGCGGGACGGTTTTTTGTAAAAGCCTTTATGGCCTTTTTAAACTCGTACTTTTCCGTATTTTTAGGAATTACTGTGCGCTCCGTGGTGAGTAAATATGTAAGAATAAATCCGACTAAACCAATACTTCCCGCAACAAGAGCTATCCAGAAAAATCTTTCTGGTATTATTGGAGAAATGCCTGTAAGCTCGTTTTTTTCGCCGTAGATAAGCTTGGGCATAAGAATCATAAAGGGAACAGTCGCTATACCTGCGCCTATACTTCTGAGGGATGAAAGGGATGCACGTTGAGCTATATCATCGGTGAGCACAGCATTAAGGGAGCCGTAAGGCACATTCGCAGAGGTATATGCAATTGACCAAAGACAATACATTACGAGACAATATGCAAAACGCAGACTTACCGAAAGGCTGCGGATATCTACGAAGAAAAGAGCGGTTGTCAAAAGTATTGCAAAGGAGCTGTAAAGAATCCACGGTCTGAATTTTCCGCTTTTGCCCGGCTTTCTCTTATCTACAAGAGCACCGATAATAGGGTCGTTACAGGCGTCAAAGACCTTTGCCAAAACAACTATAATCGCCCATGCGCCTAAGGAAAGACCCATTCCCTGAGTGAAATAAATCATTGCGTAGCTGCTGATAAGCTGAAAAGACATATTACAGCCGAAATCGCCTAAAGTGTAGCCTATTTTGTCCTTAACGCCAAATTTACTTACCTTACCTGAACTTTTACCCATACATAAAAATCCTCTCTCCTAAAATATTTAAGGGGTTCCGCTGGATTTTCGCTTTTATTACCTCAAACCGG
>CAUDRD010000022.1 GCA_958451705.1 uncultured Oscillospiraceae bacterium | reverse complement strand
CGTATTTTTAGTTGAAACATTTTCACGGTGCTTCATTTTTTCGGCAAGGTTTGTTTTCCAGTGAAGATCCATATCTGCACCGATGCGGCAGAAATCCACTTTTCCGAAAGCGGGAGCAAGTGGTACGCCGCAGCCGAGAATAAGTTTGTCTCCCACACATTCACGGATAAAACTCATAGCTTCACACATAAGCTGACCTCTTGATTTTCCCTTGTTGGGCACAACGCAGGCTGCATAGAGAAAATCGAGCTTTACCATGTCATAACCCCACTGGTTGAGGATAACGTCAAAAAAGTTTTTAATGTATGCTGCAGCTTCCGGTACGGATATGTCAAGGGCATAAAATCCGCCCCAGTAATCTCCGCAGTTTACAGGAGTACCGTCGGGGTTTTTAATAAGCCATTCGGGATGCTCTTTCGCAACAACTGAATCCTTTTGGCATCCGAAGGGAACGAGCCAAATTCCGGCAAGCATATTTTTTGAATGTATTTTATCCGCTATGGCTTTCATTCCGTTGGGGAACTTTTCTTTATCAGCGCTGAGCCAGTCACCAACCGCTGTCTGATACCCGTCGTCAATTTGGAAAATATCAATTTTTTCTCCCGTGGAGGAAATTGCTTCAAGGTCGTCGTTTACAATTTTTTCATTGATGTTGGAATAATAGTTGTACCAGGTTGTATATCCGCATTTTGGCGTTACTCTGGGTTTGTGAATATTCATAGCGGCAAAATATCCATCAAATACTTCGTCCATATTGCCTTTCATTCTGAAAAGCTGAATGACCTTGTATCCTTCGTTTACCGTTACTCCTTCAAGATCCTTTTCTATAACCACCTTTTTGTTGACCGTATCAAAGGTTATTGAGGTGAAGCCGCATTTTTCCGTAACGGAGCCGAAAAGCTCCACGTTATCACCAAGGCGCACATATCCGTAGGACCAGCCGTAGAAAATTCCGCTTCTCAATGGATATTTTTTAAAGGAATAATCTCCGGCGTGGCGTATTGTGCTTTTCATAATCTTCTTTTTGCTAAAGGGATGAAGGTGAGTCATGGTTTCCGTTTTAAAATATTCGCGGCTGTCTGTCCAGGACTGATAGCCGTTTACGAATATACGGCAGTTGTCGTCGTAATCATAGTTAAAAATAAGCTGAAATTTTTTAAATTTAATGTCTCTGTTGGGCAGGATTTTAAGGGTTAAGCAGTTATCCTTTTCCTTTTTTATAATTGAAAAGTGTTTTGTTTCCGCCCCTGAAGCTTTGTATTCTATATCTCCACAAGTATATTCTGTTTTAATAATCATATTAAAACTCCTTTCATAAGAGGAAATGGTAAATTTAACATATACAATTAATTATAGGAAAAAAAGTACACGGTGTAAATAAAATTGACATTAAAAAAGTCAATATGATAAAATTTTTAAATGAATATACAATTTTGACGGCAATTTTTTTACATCAAAAGCACGAGGTTTAATTATCCTTAGCTGTAAATTATGCACAAAATATGTATAATGACAGCTTTATGGAAAAAGAAAATTCATATTGTCATTTTTAGACAATAATTTGAATAAATGAATTAAAAATGTAAAAGCTGTTAAATTATTGTCAATTTTTCCCCTAATAGAATGGGAGGTTAACGGTTATATTTATATAAATCGTCAAAAATAAAATTAATAGTCTGCTTCAATTGAAAAAATGGTCGGATTATTATATAATTGTAACCGATATTGCGGGCGTTAGCCCAACTGGATTTACAGGAGGATGTATTTATATGGATTTAAACCTTTTTACTGGGCTGTTGGCTCAGGTAAAGCCTGATTTGGGATTTGCCGGTTTGGTAACAGTTACAGGTATGACTATTGTTTTCCTTGTTCTTATTGTGCTTGTTATAATATTTAACGTATTTGGCAGAATAATGTCAAAGGGAACCGGCAAAGAGAAACAGAAAAAGCCGGATAAAGCCGTTAAAAAAAACCCGGCAGCTCCGTCGGTTCCGGCAGCTCCCGCAGCTGTTTCCGGTAACTCAGTAGCACCCGAAATTGTAGCAGTTATTGCCGCAGCTTTGGCTCAGTACGGAGAAAACGGTGCTATTCGCAGTGTTCGTCCTGTTATAAGACGCAGCGGCAGAAATCCTTGGGCAGTTGCCGGCGTTATGGAAAACACAAGACAGTTTTAATGATGAATTTATTTTAAAGGGGGCACACTGCTTTGGCAGCTGATTTTTTTCAGACAATTGTTGATATTTTAAAAGGTTCCGGTTATGCAGCTTTGTTTACCGGCGACGGATACCTTAACCTTATTATGATAGGCGTTTCATTCCTTCTGCTTTATCTTGGTATAAAGCGAGGATTTGAGCCTCTTCTTATGATTCCTATTGCATTCGGTATGCTTCTTGCAAACCTTCCTCTTGCAAACCTTGATGTTTCCTATCATTCACTCGGCGAGTTTGCTAAGTTATTGCTGGCGGACGGTGCAAGCGCTGATAAAGCGGGACTTTTAGACATACTTTATTTCGGCGTAAAAGCCGGTATTTATCCGCCTCTTATCTTTATGGGTATCGGCGCTATGACTGACTTTGCTCCGCTTATTGCAAACCCCAAGAGCTTCCTTCTCGGTGCTGCTGCACAGGGTGGTATTTTCGTAACATTTATTGCCGCTACTTTTCTCGGCTTTGACCCCGCTCAGGCAGGTTCAATTGCAATCATCGGCGGTGCCGACGGTCCTACTGCAATTTACGTAACATCCATTCTTGCTCCTACACTTCTCGGCTCAATTGCCGTTGCCGCTTATTCTTACATGGCTCTCGTTCCGGTAATTCAGCCGCCTATTATGAAGCTTCTTACAACTAAGAAAGAGCGTTCAGTTGTTATGGGAACTCTTCGCCCTGTTTCTAAAACGGAGAAGATCCTTTTCCCAATTCTCGTTACAGTTGTTGTAACCCTTCTTCTTCCCGATGCAGGTTCCCTTGTAGGTATGCTTATGTTCGGTAACCTCCTTCGTGAAAGCGGAGTTACGGAAAGACTTTCAAAGACAGCTCAGAATGAGCTTATGAATATTATCACTATTTTCCTTGGACTTTCCGTCGGCGCTACTACAAACGCTCAGAACTTCCTTACCTGGGAGACAATACGCATAATTTTCCTCGGACTTGTAGCTTTTGCCTTTGCAACAGCATGCGGCGTTCTTCTCGGAAAGATTATGTATCTTGTAACAGGCGGAAAGATAAATCCCCTTATCGGTTCCGCTGGTGTTTCCGCCGTTCCTATGGCAGCCCGTGTTTCACAGAAGGTTGGTCAGAAAGAGAATCCTGCAAACTTCCTTCTTATGCACGCTATGGGACCCAACGTTGCCGGCGTTATCGGTTCAGCAGTTGCAGCAGGCGTACTTCTTACCCTTTGCAAATAAGTCTAACAGAAAAACCGCAGTCTCCAGGGCTGCGGTTATTTTTTGTTTTAACCCATTATTCTTTACTGACTGACAATGAAATTTGTGGTATAATAATTACTTAAAGTGTGCAGATTTAATTGTATGATAGAAATTAATGCAGAGGAGGGGAAGAGTTGGAGCAGGAGATTATAAAGCTCAGCGGAGTGGTTGAAGATATTACATTTCGCCGTCAGGAAAACGGCTTTACCGTATTCGATATGAGCAGCGACGGTGAACTGATTACCGTTGTAGGCGTTATGCCGGAGCTGTCGCCTGGCGAAGAGATAAAGGTTTCCGGGCACTGGGATTTTCACCCCTCTTTCGGCAGACAATTCCGTGCGGAGCTTTGTGAGCGCAGTATGCCTGCCACTTCCTCAGCGATGCTTAAATATCTTTCCTCAGGTGTAATAAAAGGTGTGAGAAATGCAACGGCGGAGAAAATAGTTTCCGCTTTCGGCGATAAAACCTTTGAGATACTTGAAAACTCTCCTGAACGACTTGCGGAGCTTCCCGGAATAAGCCGTGATAAGGCAAAAAGTATAGGCGAAGAATTCCGAAAGCAGTTCGCTGTCAGACAGGTTATGATATACCTTGAGCGGTACGGCATGACCGCCAGCGAATGTTTAAAGGTTTTCAGTGCATTAGGCGTATGTGCCATTGAAAAAATAAATGAGAATCCCTACATATTGTGCCGTGAAGATATAAAGATCAGCTTTGACAGAGCCGACGATATTGCTTCAAAACTCGAAAATCCCGTGGATTCCTCATTCCGTACAGATGCGGGAGTGTTATATGTTCTAAAACATAATCTCGATAACGGGCATACCTGTATACCCCGTGATAAGCTTATAGAACCGTCCTCCATGCTTTTGGAGGCAGATCCGGACAGTGTACAGGCTGCCATTGATCGTCTTGTGGCTTCTAAAGAGCTTGTTTGCTGCAAATTAGGCGACAGGGAATTTTTGTTTCTGCCCTCGGCTTACCGTGCGGAGATGAATATTTCGAGAAGGCTTGATGTGCTTTTGAAATTTCCTCCTGCGGGAAAAACTGGAGTCCAAAAGGACATTACGAAAGTTGAAATCGAAAAAGGCATTACTTTTGCCGATAAGCAGCGCCTTGCAATAGCCACCGCCATAGAGCGGGGAATACTTGTGCTTACGGGAGGACCCGGCACAGGTAAAACAACAACCCTTAACGGAATACTGAGCCTTTACGAAAAGGACGGCTTAGACGTGGTTTTGGCAGCTCCTACGGGAAGAGCGGCGAAGCGTATGTCCGAGGTAACGGGACGTGAGGCAAAGACAATACACAGGCTCCTTGAAGTTAAATGGGAAGAGGGAGAGCGCAAGACCTTTGCCAGAAATATCACAAACCCCATTGAGGCCGATGCTCTTATTGTAGACGAGCTTTCCATGGTGGATATATACCTGTTTTCGGCACTTTTGGAGGCCCTTCCTTTAGGATGCCGTCTTGTGCTGGTAGGAGATTCGGATCAGCTTCCTCCCGTGGGTGCAGGCAACGTCCTCCACGATATAATAAAATCGGGACTGCTTCCTGTTGTGGAGCTTAAAGAGGTTTTCCGTCAGGCTATGGAGAGTCTGATAGTTACCAACGCTCATAAAATCGTCAAAGGAGAAATGCCGATTTTAAACAGCGTTGACAGCGACTTTTTCTATATGGAGCGGCGAAATCCCGTTTCGGCGGCACAGACCGTAGCTCAGCTCTGTGCGGAAAGGCTTCCTAAAGCTTACGGTTATCGTCCCTTTGAGGATATACAGATTTTATGTCCCTCAAAAATGGGAGAGCTGGGCACAAATAATCTTAACCGTATGTTACAGGAAAGGCTTAACCCTCCCGAAAAGTTTAAAGAGGAATTACAGTCCGGCGGCAGAGTTCTCCGTGAGGGGGACAAGGTCATGCAGACTAAGAACAATTACGATATTCCCTGGGAAAAGGCAGGGGAGAGCGGCATGGGCATATTTAACGGCGATATAGGAGTTATAAAGACTATCAATATTGCCGGAGGATATATTGAAATAGATTTTGACGACCGACAGGCCGTTTATTCGGTGGAGAACGCCTCTGAGCTGGAGCACGCCTATGCTATAACTGTGCATAAAAGCCAGGGCAGTGAGTTTGAGGCGGTTATAATGCCTGTTTACGGAGCTCCTCCAAGGCTCAGTTATCGAAATCTACTTTACACTGCCGTTACAAGGGCTAAGAAAATCATAGTTCTTGTGGGGCTGGCTTCACAGATTGAGGCAATGGTTAAAAACGATAAAAAGACAAAGCGCTTTTCTGCCCTTGACCACTTTCTGACAGGTGATTATGAGGTATGAAAAAAGTAATTGCCGATATAATTTTTACTAAGAGATGTCCGTTTTGCGGGCAGGTTATATTGCCGAAGAACGACTGCTGTAAAAGCTGTTTTGAAGAGCTGCCTTTCGTCGAAGGAGAGGCTTGCAATAAATGCGGCTTGCCGGTTACGGACTGCCTGTGCAGCAGGGAAAAGCGGGAGTATGACGGATTATGCGCTCCCTTTTATTACCGTGAAAAGGTTGCCGATGCTCTTCAAAGATATAAGTTCCATGGTGAAAAAGTTATCTTTGAGTTTTTCGCAAAGTATATGGCTAAGCGAATAAAATATTGTTTTTCCGACAAAACTTTCGATATGATTGTGCCCGTTCCCCTTTACCGTAAAAAGCTAAAAGAAAGGGGCTATAATCAAAGCTTGCTCCTTGCTAAGGAGATAGGAAGGATTATTAAAGTCCCAGTAAGTTCAGCCCTTTCGAAGGATTTTGACACAAAACCTCAGCACCTTACGGACGCTTCAAAAAGAGAGGGAAACGTAGCGGGAGTTTTTAGCATGAAAGAGCCTGAGCAGATAAGAGGAAAGACAATTCTGCTCTGTGACGACATAAAGACAACGGGATTTACTCTCAGCGAATGTGCAAAGGTTTTAAAGCTAAACGGCGCAGAAAAAGTCTGCTGTGTATGTGCCGCTATTACGGCACTTGGTATTGACAAAGACAGCGTGTTAAAGTAACATATCAATTTAGGGTAATATGCAAAGAAAGAGGTGACTCGATGGTAGGCAAGGGAATAGGCATTGACCTTGGCACAACTACGGTAATTATCTACGTTTCCGGTAAGGGCATTGTGCTTTCGGAGCCGTCGGTTGTAGCGAAAAGCGGCGACGACGGAAGAATAATAGCAATAGGCACCGAAGCCGGAAAAATGGTAGGTAAAAATCCCCGTTCCGTCAGGGTCATTAAACCTATGGCAGATGGAGTTGTGTCTGATTTTGAGGTCACTGAACAGATGCTCGGATATTTTCTTCAAAAGGTTTGCGGAAATTCCATTTTCAAACCTCATGTAATTGTTTGTATGCCCAGCTCTGTCACAAATCTTGAAAAAAGAACAATTCTCGACGTTGTGACAAAATCCGGCGCAGGCAGTGCCTGCCTTATAGAAGAGCCTCTTGCTGCGGCCGTGGGAGCCGGCCTTGACGTATCCCACCCATTTGGAACAATGGTTGTGGATATAGGCGGAGGAACTACGGATATTGCCGTTATAACAATGGGCAGTATTGCCGTGTCAAGCTCCGTAAAAGTTGCGGGCAATAAATTCGACAGGGCAATAATGCGGTATGTGAGAAATAAAAAAGGCGTTCTTATAGGCGAACAAACCGCTGAACTTATAAAAAGGACAGTAGGCTGTGCCGTTCCCAGAGAAGTGGAAATAGCAATGACAGCCAAGGGTAAGAACTACCTTACGGGTATGCCTCAGAGTTTTGAGATTACATCGGGAGAGGCTTTCAGAGCTTTGCGCTATCCTGTTCAGAAGATTTATGAAGCAGTGCGTTCCGTTTTTGAAATGACTCCTCCGGAGCTTGCCGCAGATATAAGCAGCCAGGGAATTATACTTACCGGCGGCGGGGCAATGCTCTACGGTATGGCGGACATAATGCGCAGAAAGACAGGTATAAAGTCTGTTGTGGCCGATGATCCTATAAACTGTGTTGCAAAGGGCATGGGTGAAGCACTGATAAATCCATCAATTCTCACAGATAACGGCTATGACTACAAAATAAGAGAAGAAGTAGTCGGTATTCAGCCTGAGGATTTTTAATTTAATAGACAATAAAAAGTAGAAAATATTCTCATCAATGATTTAAAATTAACAATTTATTCTTTACTTTAATTAAGATATATGATATAAATGTATTGAAGCTTATAGAGAGGTGGTTATAAATGACAATTCGAGACAATCTTAAGAAGGGTGCAGCAGAAATGGTGATTCTGCATATGCTCCAAAAGGAAGAAATGTACGGTTACCAGATAGCCCATGAGCTTGGTGAACTCAGCGGTGGTGACTTTACCCTTCAGGAAGGATCAATGTATCCTACACTTTATCGTTTAATTGAAGGCAATTATGTAGTTGACAGAAATGAAATTGTCAATAAACGCCTTCGTAAGTATTATTCAATTACTGATGAAGGACGTGAGCACCTTAAAGTGCTTGTTTCTGAGTTCAGGGCTGTAACAGCCGGAATTGAACGTATACTTGCAGAATAATTAATTAAAAAAATAAAAGCTCGGTTTTTTCCGAGCTTTTTATTTTTGCATTTATATTTACACTTGATTTATTCGCCTTTGATTTTTAAATATGCGTAGCAGAACATGGAAGCACAAAATACGTCAGGCATAAGTGCGGCTATAATCCAAAGGCGAAGCATATGTGGGTGACTTATTTCACTATGCATAAGTATTTGTGCAGCGTACACGGTAAGAGCTTTTTTATCAAGACCTGAAACGGCGGCTTTCATGAGTTCAAAGCTTATTCCTTTGTCGAGAGTTTTTGCAAGGCTGATTGCCTCTTCTGCGCTTTGGTTGCTGAGGGCTTCGTAAAAGGATTCTTCTACCATCTCACACAGTATATCCACCGTATAAAGTATTCTTGGATTGATCTCAAAAATTTCGGCGGCGGCCTCAATGCAGGCAAGGGCTCCGCAGTTTATTCCCAGTGGGAATTCCGTATTTTCTCCCAGGTGTTTTTTTACACTTTCCGATGCGGTTTCCTCAAGTTTCGATGAAGCCGGCAGGTCGCTGAAAACCGTTCTGTACTTTTTTCTCATAACCGGCTCAAGGAACAGCGCTTTTTCAGCTTCTCCTTTAAAGAAGGAATAGTAAAATCCGTCTATTTTTCCGAATTCCTTAAGGCCGTCAAGGTAGCCAAGCTGAATGTTCTGGAGAGAAATATTCTTGTCAAACATCATAACGCTGCCCCTTTGACCGTTGTTAAAGGGACGCTTATTTTTTATGTAATGGACAACGGCGCTTCCTGTTTCAACGGGCTGCGCCTTGCCCATGGAGCCTATGTTTACAGCCACTATTTCCGTTGCACCCTTATCGAGAGCCATTTTAACGGGTATGTTATCGGAATATCCTCCGTCAACAAATACGGAGTCTCCTATTTTATAAGATTTCATTACGGGAAAACAAGCTGCGCTTGCGATTATGTAATCTGCGGCCATGCCTTCAGGTATATCTTCGATAAAAAGTTCCACCGCTTTCATGGGCGAAAATTTAGTTGTTACAAGTCCGAATTCGGCTTTTGCCGTGCGCAGTTTTTCTTCATCCAGCATACTGCGTACAAGGTTTTGTAGGGGAGTATAGTCTGCTCCTCGTTTAAAGAAGGCTTCTTTAAGAACTCGGGAAAAAAGATCGTCCGGTTTCAGGGAAACAGTATTTTCATCGTTTGTAAATTGTTCAAATACTGTAGCCATGCTCATATTTTCCCATACGGAAAGGGCTTTTTTATATTCTCCCATTGCAAGAAGAGCTCCGTTTAACGCTCCTACCGAGGTGCCTGTTACAACGTCGGGCACAAAGCCCAGCTCGTTAAGAGCTTTCCATACTCCTATTTGATAACCGCCTTTTGCGCCGCCGCCGCTGAAAATAACGCCGTATTTTTCCATTTAAACACCTCCCATTTTACAATGGATTTATAACACAAAATCATTAACAGAGTGTTAATTTTATGAAATTACTTATTTGACCGGTGACTGCATATAATTATAAAATGAAGTTCGATTTTAGATTATTCTGACAGTTGACCTAAAGATAAAAGTAGGATAAAATAAAATGATAGTACAACATGAGGAGCGGCTCAGTGAAAAAGAAGAAAAAGTTTAGTAGAAAAAAAGTCATAAATATTGCTGCTGTGGCTATGCTTATTGCGGCAGCAGTGCTTGTTGTTTTACTTGCACTGTTACGGGTAGATCCCCTGAAAAGCTGGTATGCAGATATGCAGGAGTGGCTTATTGACTTTGAAAACAGAGTAACGTCAATTGAAAACAAGCATGTGGTTTTTCTTGTAATACTTACACTGTTTTGCATAAAGGGATTTGTTCCGTTCTTGCCCATAAGTACTTTATGTTTTATGACCGGTATGGTGTTCCCGGGATTTTCGGCTTTCCTGATAAATATGCTGGGAGCAGCTTTGCAGATGTCCATTGCCTATTTTAAAGGCAGACTTTTCGGCGGAGGAAACGTTCATAAATTTCTTAATAAATACGATGGTACAAGGCAGCTTCTTGAAAAGAAGGCATCGGCTCATACTCTGCTGCTTCTTGCCTTCCGTCTTGTCCCGTTTGCCCCTATGAATACCGTAAGCCTGCTCTTCGGTTCACTGGATGTTACCTATTGGGAATACATTTTTATTTCAATCGGCGGTTTTTCCCCTAAAATAGTTTCATATACAATTATCGGACGCAATGTTTACGATCCCCTTTCACCATCCTTTATAGTTCCAATAATTGTATTGCTGCTTATATCCGCCCTTTCTGCACTTATACTGAACTTTGCTTTAGACAGAGTATCTAAAAATTCAAAAGCCAAGGAAAAAACAGGCGAAAAAGCCTGACTAATGATAAACGGAGGATCTTAAAATGCCAAAAGCAACCCTTCTTAAAGAGAAATTATTAAACGGAGAATATGACAGACGTCTTAAAACCGTGTATGTTACCGATGCAGACGCTAAAGCACAGCATGAACGCTATGCAGCGGTTATTGACAGCTTTATAGAGCTTTTCGGCGACAGAGAAGCCGGACTTTACAGCGCACCGGGTCGCTCAGAGGTAGGCGGAAACCATACCGACCATAACCATGGTAAAGTGCTTGCGGCGGGAATAAATCTTGATGCAATCGCAGCCGCTTCCAAAAACGATGAGGGAATTGTAAGAGTTAAATCTGCGGGCTATCCTATGGATGTTGTAGATATAAACGACCTTACCGTACATAGTGAAGAAGAGGGAAAGAGCGTTTCTCTTCTCAGAGGCGTATGTGCCGGATTTAAGGAAAGAGGATACAACATCGGCGGCTTTGACGCTGCAACCGCTTCAAAGGTTCTTTCCGGTTCAGGACTTTCTTCATCTGCTGCATTCGAGGTGCTTCTGTGCTCCATGATGAACTATCTTTACAACGACGGAAAAATTGACCCTGTTACCATTGCTCAGATCTCACAGTATGCCGAGAATAAGTATTTCGGCAAGCCCTGCGGACTTCTCGATCAGATGGCGTGTTCCGTCAGCGGATTTGTTACAATAGATTTTAAAGATCTTTCCGCTCCTGTAATTGAAAAGATTGACTTTGATTTCGGTTCCTGCGGACATTCACTTTGCATTGTGGATACAGGCGGAAGCCACTCAGACCTTACCGATGATTATGCGGCTGTTCGTAAAGAGATGGAATCCGTTGCAAAGTATTTTGGCAAGGATGTGCTCCGTGAAGTATGCGAAAAAGAGTTTATGGATAATATCGGAGAGGTCAGAAAGACCTGTGGCGACAGAGCGGTGCTCCGTGCGATGCATTTCTACGGCGATAACAGGAGAGTTGACAAAGAGGTTGCAGCTCTTAAAGCAGGGGATTTTGAAGAGTTCAAAAAGTGCATAATCGAAAGCGGACGCTCTTCTTATATGTATAACCAGAACGTATATACCTGCAAGGCTCCTACAGACCAGCCCGTTTCACTTGCTCTTGCAATAAGCGAAGATATTCTCAGGGGTAAGGGCGCATGGAGAGTACACGGCGGCGGCTTTGCCGGAACAATTCAGGCTTTTGTTCCCAATGACCTTCTCTCTGAGTACAAAGAGCGCATGGAAAAGGTGTTCGGTGAGGGAAGCTGTTATGTTCTTGCAATAAGACCCGTAGGCGGAACACAGATTGCAGCGCAATAAAGTTTATTGAAAAAATTAAGCATAAAGAGATATATTTTAGAAAGTGGCAGAGAACTCTCTGCCACTTTCTATTATTGATAAAATATAAAAGAAAATTACAGTCCTTGTTTTTTAACGTTTAATGTAATATTATGTAAGTGTATTTATTTTTTAAAGTATTAAGGCAACGGTTATTTTGGTGTATTGGTCATAGTGGTTACAAAATAAAATCCATACTGTTTAAGATTACTTTTTATAGAAAGAACCTTGCCTTTTCGGTGTACTTTTTTCGTTTTTTGCACAGCCGCAGCCGGTACTTTAGGTGACACTTGGTGTGCTTTTGCTTATGTTTATGTAAGCTTGCTCACTGCTACCGAAATGAAAAAACAGAAGATTTTATTGAGAGCTCAAAAGGTAAATGAAGGAAAAGCTTACAAAAAGCAAAAATCTTAAAGGAGGAATTCGGTGACAAGAAGAAAAATCGCAATTGGTGCTTCTGTAATATTTGTTTTAATTTTTACAATTTTTTCTTTGGTTTTCTCTGTGGATACAAAGCAAAGTGTTTCCCTTGAAAGCAAAAGTGAAATTGAAAGCTTTGATTTTACCAAGGAAATTGGTTATATTGTTTCCGATGCTTTTGAAGCTTATCCAGGAGAACTCTATACCCCTGGGGATTTTGCAGCACAAAATATTAAAATAATCTCTGCGGCTAACAAAAACGGTGCT
>CAUDRD010000021.1 GCA_958451705.1 uncultured Oscillospiraceae bacterium | reverse complement strand
TTATCATTTACCTCCTGATGGAAAAGAATTCTATATCCAGGTCTTTAAGACCTATTAATAACATTTTGCTAACCTTAACTATATAAAAGCCGTAAGACTTGATACAATTATACTGATAAGGGTCATTAAAATCTGGTAAGAAAACACTCCTATAAACGGAGCAAAGATGTTAATACCGCCCTTTTTACGCAAATTCATGGTTTTATAAAATTCGCTTTGGTTACCTGTGGCAGAGGCCTGTGCTTCCGTTATAGATTTTACGCAGTACTTTCTGTAAGCTGTATTGCCGAAAATTCCGCAGCAGAGACATACCGCTGTTATAGCGGCACAATAAATGGCCATCAGAGTAGACTCCGTTGACGCATTAAGCTGATTATACTGCTCAGCGGCAGCATTCAGTTCCTCTTCGGTTTCCGCATAGGCAGCTTTTTGCATTATATCATTAAATTTATCCAGATATGTGTTCGCCGGCTCTGAAAAGCTTATTGACAAAACAGCAATGATCACAAGTACAGCAGCGCCTATTTTATACATCTTCCTGTAAAGGAACCACAGGGGACCAAAAATAAACGCCGCCCAATTAAAACCGTTGTGCTTTTTCAGAGAGAACTTTCTTATATATTCATAGGAGGAGCCCTGAATAAACTCCGCCATATCCTTTGAAGAAACGCCGTCGACAGTTACATCTTTAAAGGGATCGTCAAATTTTACATAAGGGTTGTTAAACTGAGTTTCGGCTCCGTTTACGTTTCTGGGCATTCCGCAGGTCGGACAGAAAAGCGTATCAGGGGGGTTGTTTGCGCCGCAGTTAGGACAGATTTCTCCTAAAGTGGATTTAGGATTAAAGTCCTCTTGACTGCTCTGAGCATTTTCAGGCTTCCATGTAAACGAACCATGTTTATCCTGAAAAGTACAGCTGCCTGTTTTAAACCAACATTCTCTGTGATGTGGAGCTCCGCACACCGGACAGACTACAACGTCATCGTCATCGGTAAAAATCTGATTACAGGCAGGGCAAATCTCTCCTGTGTATTTTGCCAATGAAAACACCTCCGGAAGTTTTATATTCGTTTATATTTTAACTAATTTCCCCCGAAAATTCAATTCCATTTGTATATATTTAAAAAAAGATTTTCAAATTACTCTAAAAGGGTTCAAAATATGCTTTACAAAGAAGGAGAAGTTAATTATAATTTAATGTGGTTTTTTGTGCGCCGCAGTTTTCCGTACCAACGGCGGCGTTTTGCCGGTTATCCCGGGTTTTATAAAAAGGTACGGAGAAATGGTGGTTTAATAATGTTACAGTTTGAAGAACTGCGCTTAGAGCTGCTGGAATCTGAACAGCCCCTTAAAGACCTTGCAGAGGCTTTGAACCTTGACGCTGCAAAGGCGGAAATAGCGAAACTTGAAGAGCAGACCGCCGTAGGCGATTTTTGGGACGATATAGAAAATTCTCAAAAGGTCCTTCAGCGTATCAGCCAGCTCAAAAATAAAGTGGGAAAATATGAAAAACTTCACAGCGACTATGAAGATACCCTTGTTATGATTGAACTTGCAAACGAAGAAGAGGACGAGTCCCTTTACGACGAGTGCCGTCAGAGCGTTGACAGCGTAAAAGCTGAGCTTGAGGCACAGACTCTCTCCACTCTTCTTTCCGGAGAATACGACGCTAAAAATGCGATTCTCACCTTTCATGCTGGAGCAGGCGGAACAGAGGCTCAGGACTGGGCACAGATGCTTTTCAGAATGTACCACCGCTGGGGAGAGCGCCACGGATTCAAAGTTTCCACTCTCGACTTTCTTGACGGCGATGAGGCCGGACTTAAATCGGCGGTTATACTTGTAGAAGGCGAAAACGCATACGGCTACCTTAAAAGCGAAATGGGCGTTCACCGTCTTGTGCGTGTTTCCCCCTTCGACTCCTCAGGAAGACGCCATACATCTTTTGCCTCTCTTGAGGTTATGCCGGAAATTGACGATACAATTGAGGTAGAGATAAATCCCGAAGATTTAAAGGTAGATACCTACCGTTCCAGCGGCGCCGGCGGACAGAAGGTTAACAAAACCTCATCGGCAGTGCGCATAACCCATATTCCCACAGGCATTGTCGTAGCCTGCCAGGTAGAACGCAGCCAGCACCAAAACCGCGAGGTTGCCATGCGTATGCTTAAATCAAAGCTTGTTGAGATAAAAGAGCGTGAGCATCTTGATAAAATCGAAGATATTAAGGGCGATCAGAAAGAAATCGGCTGGGGCAGCCAGATAAGGTCCTATGTATTTATGCCCTACACTCTCGTTAAAGATCACAGAACCGGATATGAGTCAGGAAATATCAACGCCGTCATGGACGGAGATATTGACGGATTTATCAACGCATATCTTAAAATGTCATCTCAGGAAAACAGCGAAAAATAAAAACAAAAAGGTCTTGCATGATAATTCAGCGGCAAGACCTTTTATTTGAGTAAAAGCTTTAAGTCAAATAATAAAAAGCCTTTTAAATTTACTCAAACGTGCCCGTCGCAGCACTTATAGCTGTTTTTAGCTATCAGTAAGTGTGCGACTTGCCTGCAAGCTCAGCTTGCCCGTAGGCTCTTATATTTGACCATTTCTATTTTATAAAGTATAAAATAATATGCACTTAATGTAAAAAGTGTGTTTTTACGGCGTATTCAATGTCTTTTACGGAGGATAATTACAAATGTTTGGAATATTAAAGAATACATCACGCTCTCAGGGCGGTATAGAATTTTTAATAGTGGGTCTCGGAAACCCCGGCGGAAAATATGAGCTGACAAGACACAACGCCGGCTTTTTATGTGCCGATCTCCTTGCAGAAAGCCTTAATACCGAGATAAAGCGTCTTAAATACCATGCCCTTACCGCAGAAGTCAATATTGAAGGCCACCGTTGCCTGCTTATGAAGCCTCAAACCTTTATGAACAACAGCGGAGAAGCAGTATCTGAAGCGGCAAAGTTTTATAAAATTCCGGCGGAAAAAGTTATAGTGATGTTTGACGACATATCCCTGCCTATCGGAAAACTTCGTGTGAGGCGCAAGGGTTCGGCAGGAGGACACAACGGAATTAAAAGCATAATAGCTCATTTGGGCAGCGAAAATTTCCCGAGAGTTAAAATCGGCGTTGGTGCAAAGCCGCATCCCGATTATGACCTTGCAGACTGGGTGCTTTCCAATTTTAAAAAGGAGGACTTTGCCTCC
The DNA here is from genome assembly GCA_958451705.1 of uncultured Oscillospiraceae bacterium. Lineage (GTDB taxonomy): Bacteria > Bacillota > Clostridia > Oscillospirales > Acutalibacteraceae > UMGS263. Next base: position 9,161 of record CAUDRD010000021.1, on the reverse strand, counting down.
CTTAAAGAGGCTATGGAGCACGCCGGCAAAGCTGTTGAACTTATAGTAAAAGGCGAAACCGACAGAGCTATGAATTTGTACAACTAAGGTCTACAATACATTTTAATAGAAAAATATTCAAAAATCTTTAACAAGTTGTACCTTGTTAAAGATTTTTTTATTTGTCAAAATTTAATGTAAAAGGATATATAAAGCAAAAACGGCAGTATCTTTTTTTCTGATTCCTGCATATTTTAAAAGAAGGAATGAAATTATAAAAAAGCAATAAACTTTTTTATATCCCCCTAAAAAGACATCGGCCTTTGCGAATATATACAGAGAGGAGAAATGAGGTGAATGTTTATTACGAGAAAAAACAATTTATGAAAGGACAGTGATATATCAATGGAAAATTCAGCGACAATAAAAATACCATTCAGAGCAAATAACAAAGAAAACGCAGAGCGCAAACATCGTATTAACGATTTTAGAATAAAAAATACAACTCATTTTGGAATACAGAGAAAAATGGTTTCATATATGACAACCCATTCCTGGCAAAACATTCCCCATGTCACATATGTATATGAGCCGGATGTAACGGATTTTTTCGAGGAGTTTAAAAGGCTTAATGAATCCGGCCTTCACAGCAGAAAAATCACCTTCAACACCCTTATGCTCAAGGTTTTCGTTGAGGGAATAAAAGCCGATCCTGCGGTAAACGCACACATAGACTACAACCATAAATATGTAAAAGGTGAACTTAAAACCATTGAAGACATAAACATCTCAATGCCATGGATACTTCCAAACGGCGAAATGATGACCATAAACCTTCGCAATTTTGAATCCAAATCTCTTGACCAGATGGCGGAATATATTGAAAATATAGCTAAGAAAATAGAAAACACCGACCTTAACGAGGCTATGTATGAGGTATCTTTTGCAAACACTATTGATAATCTTAAAAAAGGTCACGTTGTACAGACAATAAGAAAATTTGCAGGGTCAAAATTCGGGCGCTATAAAGTAAAAACCCTTTCAGGGGAAGAAAAAAAGGAATATGAGAGCATTCCTGAAAGCGAACGCATTACAAAGTACGACCTTGAACCGGGTACTATAACTATTTCCAACATCGGTTCCGTTTACAAAGAACAGCGTGGAATGATAGGCATTCTCGAAATAATACCGCCGCAGATTTTTGCAATCGGCGTTGGCGGAGTACAGGATAAGCCCGGAATCTTTAAAAATTCAAAGGGTAAACAGGAAATAGGGGTAAGAAAAATGCTCCCCATTTGCCTTGCCTTTGACCACAGAGCCCTGGACTTTGGCGAAGTCGTTCCGTTTATGAAGCGTCTCGACGACATTTTTGAAAATCCCGCCCAAATACACAACTGGTAATGCTTCAACTCCGGATTTTGGAAGCGTTAAAAGGTTTAAATCTTCTAATCCGGCATTTTAAATCAGAGTACGACTTTCTTCCCTGTTGCAGGCCGCATCTTTTCTGGTGCGGCTTGCTTCATTTTTCTCTAAAATCAATCATGTTAACAGTAAAAATCCGGTAACGGCAAAAGCCATACCGGATTTTTACTGTTTTTATTTGTTTGGATAGAACTTGTAAACGTGTTTATTCGTAATCTACTACGTTGATCCACTTCATGAGGAAATCTTTTTCCTCTTCCTTGCAGTTTTTAAGGTGAGCTGCCGCCACAATGGGAAGCCATGCCTGAACATACTTTTTATCAGTATTGCTCTTTTCGCAGAAAATATCCATGTAATACTCTGCGGTTTCGGGACTGTCAAGATAGAGCAGCAAATAAGTTCTTGCTACATCGGCGCTTGCGTTGCCCTGAGTTGCTGCAATCCAGTCAACAATATAGGTTTTTCCGTCTTTTACAATTATGTTTGAAGGGCTGAAGTTGCCGTGGCAAAGTTTTTTATGCTTTGGCATACTGTCAAGTCTTGTGAGAAGCTCATAGCGGTCGGTTTCGCTGATGCAGTCAAGAGCCTTTATCTCTGCAATAAGCTTATCTTTAAGCTTATTGAGCATGGGACTTGTCTTTGAGTGGATTTCCAGCTGGATATCGACCATCTCTTCCACGTACTTTTTGACATTGGCGGGATCTTCTTTCATTATCTCCGCCATAGTCTTTCCTTCTATATGATCCATAAAAAGATTCCATACGCCGTCATTTTTCGCAATTTCGTTTATTTTAGGTACTGGAAGGCCGGTCTCCTCAACTCTTGCCTGAACAAGAGCTTCGTAGAGAACCTCAGTTTTCGGATAATCTTTTTTAAAAACTTTAACTGCCTGATCGCCCTGTTTATAAACGTCAACTTTTTCTCCAAGAGAGAGAAGTACCTTATCTGCCATAATTTATACCTCCTGATAATAATTTTTAAAAACTTAAACAAAATATAAACCCTTCTATATTAATTATACTTGTCTGTGCTCAAAAAACAAGTTATTTTTGTTAAATATAAATACAAAAATACAGTGTAAATCTTGTAAGTTTAGACATATTATGCATATTAATGGACAAAAAATGCGAATAATCTCTGTGCATATCTTCTACAAAGAGGTTAAACGCCCCTTTTCGGCAGAGAAATTTTTACAAAATTGATATATTAATGTCAATTTTCAGCCACGCAGTTAAACAAACGCCCAATTTTGTTTTGAATTTTAATTTTATATTTAATGTACAAAAGCTTTTTTAAGACAAAAAATTCACCTCCTTATATATAAAATTGTATGTGCGTCTATTCCTCATTGGCAGCAGGGTCATCTATTGCGTAAACTCTTTCACGTTCACCGGTGATTTCGTTTTTACAGGTTTCGCTTCTGTTTTTAGAAAGGAATTTCGTAAGCTCATATACGTCAATCCATATTTCACCGTTACCCTCTTTTTGACTCTCATCAAAAATTAGCTGAAGGCCGAAATGCAGATGACATACTTTCATATTGTTTACGTTTTCCTTGGTGCTGTATCCTGTCATGCCCATGTAACCTATTACGTCCCCCGCTGATACAATGCACCCTTCCTTTAACTCCATAGGATAGGGACTGTCTTTGCGAAGATGAGCATAGTAATAATATCTTTTTCCGTCAAAGCTTCTTATGCCTATTCTCCAGCCGCCGTACATATTCCAGCCCATTGTATCCACTACTCCGCTTTCAACGGCTATTATGGGGGTTCCAACGCTGCCCATCATGTCGTGGCCTAAATGCTTTCTTTTATATCCGTAAGAACGGCTGTTCCCAAAGTCGTCACTTTCGGTATACCAGTAATTTTTTGCAATTGGATGAAAACCTTTCAGTCCGTATTTTTTTACCCACTTTTTGTGGCTGCTTTCGTTTTCGTCATAAACCTGTATCTCATATTCTCCCACAAGTCCAGAAAGCACTGCGGAATACGCCTCGTAATAATAGTCGTAATACTTTAAATCTTTGGAAAGCTCTCCGGCAGATACCCCTCCCTCAAGCTGTGAAACGGCATAGTCGATGTCCTTATCGGGAAATGAATTTTTCCCTCCCCCGTTTTTTGCCGCACAGTAAGCGAGCACCTCAATCCAGTTTGCGTTTTTCCCGTTTTCATATGCCTCAACATCGGCTTTATAGGCACGGGTCAAAGCTCTTTCGGGAATATTAAAATCCACCCACTTAATAAAATCCTTTTGCTCTGCCGAATTTTCCGAAACGGACACGACTCCGCCGGCGGCATAAAAACAGGCCCACATAAAAAACAACACCAAAACAAAGATTATAAAGGCGGTATATTTTTTGCTGAGTGTCACATACATATAGTTCAGCTCCGTTTCTTGTTATCCTTTAAAAATATGCCATTCGCCTTTCTTTTATAACTTCAGCGTTATTTATTACGATTACAGTAGCTTAAAGGCTTATTTTTTTACTATTTTGACTAATTTTTCGCTATTTTTTTGCGTATACAGAAAGACACTTGTACACTTTCAATAAGTATCCCTGTAATAATACGGAAAATTTGTACAAAAGTAATTTTAATTGTTGAATACCATGTGCAACTATGATATAATCAAAACCAAAGTCAGAAAAACTATTATTAAATCTATACAAATAATAGAAGTGTTACAACTGTTAGGAGGAAACCAAATTGAAGGCTTATAATGCAGAAAACATCAGAAATATAGTTTTGGCAGGTCACGGCGGAAGAGGTAAGACATCTCTTGCAGAGGCAATGCTCTATCTTTCGGGCTCTGCCGACAGACTGGGACGCATTGCGGACGGTACAACCGTACTGGACAGCGACCCCGAAGAAAAAAAGCGTAAGGCTTCGGTTTCAACGGCAGTTGCATATACCCAGTGGAAAGATACAAAAATCAACATAATCGACACTCCCGGCCTCTTCGACTTTGCCGGAGGAATGAGCGAAGGAATGCGTGCAGCGGAATGTGCTCTTATAGTCACCGCAGCAGGCTGCAAATATGACGTTGGCGCTGAAAAAGCTTTTAAAGCCGCAGAAAAAAGAAACATCGCCAGAATGATAGTCATTACAAAGACAGACGCTGAAAACACAAATTTCTATAAGACAATCAGCCTTCTCCGTGAGGTTCACGGCAATAAAATCTGTCCCGTAGTGGTTCCCTATTATGATGCAAGCGGCGAAACCGTTGAGGCATACGTTAACCTTATAACCAAAAAGGCATATAAATATGAAAACGGCAAGGCTGTAGAAGTTCCCACCCATGCAGATGAGTTTGTTGACGAAATGAACTCGGTTCTCTGTGAAGCTGTGGCCTCCGCAGACGACGAGCTTATGGAAAAATTCTTTGAAGGGGAAGACTTTACTCCCGAAGAGACAATAAGAGGTCTTAAAGCCGGCGTTGCAGACGGAAGCCTTTATCCCGTTTTCGGCTGCTCAGGATATAACCTTGATGCAGTTGACATGCTCCTTGACGGAATCTGCGACATCGCTCCTGCAGCATCTGTTCTCACAGAAACAGCTGAAGACGAAAACGGCGACCTCGTTGAGGTTAAATGCGACAGTGAGGCTCCCCTTGCAGCTATTTGCTTTAAGACAATCGCTGACCCCTTTGTCGGTAAGATGTCTTTCTTCAAAGTGGTTTCCGGCGTTCTCAAGAGCGACTCACAGGTTGTCAACATGAGAACCGGCGAAAGTGAAAGAATGGGTAAAGTTGTCTTTGTAAAAGGCTCAAAGCAGGAAGACGCTCAGAGCGTAACTGCCGGCGATATCGGCGTTGTAACAAAGCTTGCAGGAGTTAAAACAGGCGATACACTTTGCGCTCCATCAAGAAAACTCACTCTCGAAAAAGTTGAGTTTCCGGAGCCCTGCCTTTCAATGGCAGTCAAGGTTCGCAAAAAGGGCGAAGAGGACAAGGTTGCCGCTGGTCTTGCAAGACTTATGGAAGAAGATCCCACAATCAGCTTCGTAATAAATAAAGAGACAAGAGAGCAGGTACTTTCAGGTCTCGGTGAACAACATCTTGACGTTATAGTTTCAAAGCTTAAGTCAAAGTTCGGCGTTGAAGTTGACCTTAAAGTGCCGAAGGTTGCATACCGTGAGACAATCCGCAAAAAGGTTGAGGTACAGGGCAGACATAAGAAGCAGTCCGGCGGTCACGGCCAGTTCGGTGATGTATTTATCCGCTTCGAACCCTGCGACAGCGAAGATATGGTATTTGCCGAGGAAGTATTCGGTGGCTCAGTTCCCAAGAACTTCTTCCCAGCTGTTGAAAAGGGTCTGCGTGAGAGCATGACAAAGGGTGTTCTTGCAGGCTTCCCAATGGTCGGCGTTAAGGCAACTCTCTACGACGGTTCATACCATCCCGTTGACTCCTCTGAAATGGCATTTAAAACTGCCGCCGCTATCGCTTATAAGAACGGTATCCCCGATGCAAACCCCGTTCTCCTTGAGCCTATCGGTTCCCTGAGAGCTTATATGCCCGACGAAAAGATGGGCGATATGATGAGCGACATCACAAAGCGCAGAGGCCGCGTTTTAGGCATGGGTCCCGCTGAGGATAAAATGTCTGAGATCATCGCCGAGGTTCCCATGGCTGAAATGGGAGACTTTGCAACGGTTCTCCGCTCCGTTACCCACGGCAGAGGTTACTTCAAATTCACCTTTGAGCGCTATGAAGAGGCTCCCACCTCCGTGGCTCTCAAGGTTATTGAAGAGACAAAGAAAGCCGCTGAGGAAAATTAACGTAGCTTTATGGTTTTGCCCACGCTTTCCCACGCTTTAATTAAATAAAACATCAAACACCTGCGATACGTTTTAACGCCGTCGCAGGTGTTTTTGGCCGTATTTTTACTGACTAAAAATCCAAATTGTGATATAATAAAATGCTAAACATTAAAAATATTTTCTCTGAAAATTTTTAATTTAAGGTGATAGCCCTATGAAAAATAAAATCACAGTAAGGGAATGTGCTTTAACCGACTGCGAAAGCATATATTTAATCAGCAAGAACGATTTAGGATATGATTTTCCCCTTGAGAAAACCGCAAAAAGACTGGAAATGATTTTAAAAAGCGACAGGGATAAAATTTTTGTCGCAGAAGTTGAGGGAAAAGTCGTAGGCTATATTCACGCCGCAGATTACGAAGTTATTTATGCTCCCTCTATGAAAAATATACTGGGACTTGCAGTAAATTCCGATTACCGCCGCCTTGGAGCCGGAAAAGCTCTCCTTGCGGCTGCCGAAAACTGGGCTAAGGAAACGGGAAGCGCCGGAGTACGCCTTTGCTCGGGAGCAGAGCGAAAAGGCGCCCATGAATTTTACAAAAAGTGCGGCTATGAATGCAGCAAGGAACAGCTTAATTTTAAAAAGTATCTGTAAAAATAAAAGGAGATTTTACTATGTCATGTTTTTCGGGTATGCTGGCTTCAAATGCCGGTTTTGCCTCCCTTCTCAGGGCCAATGAAAAAAACATGCTGCCTGCCGGAGTCACGGGTCTTTCCTACCTTAACAAAGTACATCTTATCCACTCCATGTGCGAAGAGAGCGGAATGAGAGCCCTTATAATCACCGGCGACGAGGGAGAAGCAGTTAAAATTAAAGAAGACTTAAACACCCTTTTCGCTTCGGAGGATACTCTCCTTTATCCGGCAAGGGATTTTTCCCTGAGCTCAACTGCCGGCCAGTCAAGGGAATATGAACATTTGCGTCTGGGAGTTTTAGGCAGAATGCTTGAGGGGGACTACAAAGCCGTCGTGTGCTCCATTGAAGGAGCCATGCAGTTTACCATCCCACCCGATGTGCTCCTTTCCCGCTCCTTTGTCATAGAGCAGGGCATGGATATCTCCATAGAAAAGGTAAGGGAAATTCTCGTAAACGCCGGATACTCTTCCTGCGAAATGGTTGAGGGTTCGGGACAGTTTGCCGTAAGAGGCGGAATACTGGACTTTTATCCCCCTGATGCTCCCAACCCCATAAGAGCCGAATTTTGGGGCGACAACATAGACACAATGGGATATTTTGAAATAGTATCCCAGCGCAGAACAGAAAACGTCGATAAAATCAAAATAACCCCCTCTGTTGAAGTGCTTACAGGGGACGGAATAAAACTTGCCGAAAAAATTGAGGCTCTTGCCGCCTCTCTCAGAGGAAAAGCGGTAAAGGCGAGACAGTCTTTAAACAGGGACGCCGAAATGCTCCGCAGCGGAATAAAGCCCGCTTCAACAGATAAATATATTCCTCTCATATACGAAAACAGCTCAACGGTATTAAATTACGCCGATGATGCACTGCTTTTTGTCAGCGATACAGCTAAAGTCAAGGAGAGAGGAACCGCCGCACAGACTCTGCTTTTAGAGGATATAAAAGACTTCCTCGAAAGCGGAGAGCTTTGCCGTGGCCTTGACCGCTTTGCCCTTACATGGGCTGAGATGAAAGACGAATATGAGCAGCGGGGAGCCATTTATCTTGATACATTTGCAAGAGGAAGCTTTGACACCCCCATTAAAACTCTTGTGAACATGGACGGTCGTACTCTTGCCCCCTGGGGCGGAGACTATTCCCTTTTAAAGGAGGATATTGTTCCGGCTCTCGAAAACGGCTGGTGCGTTGCTGTTATGGCAGGCACGGAAAAGGCCGCTCAGGCTCTGTGTGAGATGCTTTCGGAAGACGGTATTCCAGCTGCAGCTTACAGCGAATATCCATCGTCATTCCTTAAAAAGAGTGTAAACGTTTTAAGCGGAGGACTCAGCGGAGGACTCGAATACCCCGCAGAGAAATTTATGCTCATAAGCAGAGGCAGAGCTTCTCTCTTAAAACCCAAACAGATAAGCCGCAAAAAGCGCTCAAAAGAGGGCTTCAACAGTCTTGACGAGCTTCACAGAGGAGATTATATAGTTCACTCCGTTCACGGAATAGGTATTTTTGACGGCATAACAAAGCTGGAAGTAGGCGGCGTCACAAAGGACTATATCAAAATAAAGTACGCAAAAGAGGATGTTCTATTTGTCCCCGTAACTCAGCTTGACCTTGTCTCAAAATATGTAGGTCCCGGCGAAGAAGGCAGAGCCGTAAAGATAAACAAGCTGGGCACTCAGGAGTGGAAAAAGACACGCAGCAGAGTCAGAAGCGCAGTTAAGGATATGGCAAAGGAGCTAATAAAGCTTTACGCCGCAAGGCAGAACGCCCCCGGCTACGCCTTTATGCCCGACACGGATATGCAAAGCGACTTTGAGCGCAGGTTTGCCTATGATGAAACAGACGACCAGCTTCGCAGTATATATGAGATAAAGCATGACATGGAGAAAAAATGCCCCATGGACAGACTCCTTTGCGGTGACGTTGGCTTCGGCAAAACCGAGGTTGCGTTAAGAGCGGCATTTAAGTGCGTGGTAGAGGGCAAACAGTGCGCAATGCTGGTGCCTACAACTGTTTTAGCCTTTCAGCACTATCAGACTATCATCAAACGCTTCGAGGGCTTCCCCGTTGAAGTGGAGATGATTTCACGTTTCCGCACCCCTAAACAGCAGGAACAGATTATAAAGGGTCTGCGCAGAGGAAGCATAGATATGATTGTGGGAACTCACCGCCTTATTTCAAAGGACGTTGAGTTTAAAGATTTAGGACTTGTTATAGTGGACGAGGAGCAGCGTTTCGGAGTGGCTCAGAAAGAAAAGCTCAAAGAGCGTTTCCCCAACGTTGACGTTCTCACTCTTTCCGCAACC
>CAUDRD010000020.1 GCA_958451705.1 uncultured Oscillospiraceae bacterium | reverse complement strand
CCTCAATGGGCCTTGCGTTGTAGATAGAAGCTCTCATACCGCCAACTGTTCTGTGTCCCTTAAGGTTAACAAAGCCCTGAGCCTCAGCCTCTTTAATAAACTTTGCATTGAGCTCGTCACTGTCAGTAACGAAAGGTACGTTCATAAGTGAACGGTCCTCAGGAACAACTGTACCTCTGAACATCTTGCTGGAATCAAGGAAATCATAGAGAATTTTTGCCTTCTTCTCGTTTCTTTCCTTCATCTTCTCAAGTCCGCCGAGGGATTTGATCCACTCGAGAACAAGCTTGCAGATGTAAATTGTGTAACAGGGAGGAGTATTGTAAAGAGAGTTATTGTCGGCCTGGATTTTGTAATTCATCATTGTGGGAGTGATGTCTCTCTCTTTGCCCAGCATATCCTCGCGGATTATTGCAATTACAAGACCTGCGGGAGCAACGTTCTTCTGAGCTCCACCGTAAACCATTGCAAACTTTGTAACGTCAAGGGGCTCTGAAAGGAAGCAGGATGAAATATCTGCAATAAGCGGAACATCGCCTGTATCAGGAAGCTCATGGTAAACTGTTCCGTAAATTGTGTTGTTCATGCATATGTATGCATAGTCTGCCTCGGGGTCAAAGTCCTCTCTCTTAGTCTTAGGGATATATGAGAAAGTCTTATCCTTTGAAGAAGCTACAATTCTTGCATTGCCGTATTTGCAAGCTTCCTGATAAGCCTTGTTTGCCCACTGGCCGGTGATGATGTAATCAGCCTTGCCGCTGCCATTCATAAAGTTAAGAGGAATTGCTGAGAACTGTGCAGATGCGCCGCCCTGAAGGAAAAGCACCTTGTAGTTATCGGGGATATTCATAAGCTCTCTGAGAAGAGCCTCTGCGTCCTTTATAATCTTGTCGAACACCTTTGAACGGTGGGACATCTCCATAACAGACTGGCCGCTGCCCTCATAATCGAGCATTTCGGAAGCTGCCTTTTTAAGAACTTCCTCAGGAAGCATTGAAGGACCCGCAGAGAAATTGTAAACTCTTGACATAATCTAAAACCTCCGGTTTTTATAATTGATTCGCAAACATATAATATGCGCTTTTAAAGATAATGTTTTGCGCGTTGGATTTATTATAGACTTTTTAGTTTGCTAAAGTCAATATATTGTTAAACTATTAACAACAAATTTATGATTTTTTTTGAATTTTCCTGATACTTGTTTGTATTTTTAACAATCTTTCCATGCAAACCTATTTCTTTTTTCTCTTAAGACAAAATATCCTATATTTTTTTCTTTATCTCTTTCCTGAAATTGTATGTTGCCTTGTCAAAATGCATAATCCTGCTTGCGAATTTATGCATAAAAAGATTGTAAAATTATCATTTTTATTATACAATATATTCAAATTAATTTTGCCAATTCAAACTCAGCAGCGGAGGTAAATATATGACAGTTGAAAAAATAAAAGAGCTTCTTTCGGCACAGGTTATCTGCGGTGAGGAAAACCTCAGCCGTGACGTGCATACGGCCTGCGGCAGCGATATGATGAGCGACGTTTTGGCGTTCGTTAAGGATCAGGCAGTGCTCCTTACAGGTCTTGTAAATCCACAGGTTATAAGAACCGCCGAAATGATGGATATGTGCTGCATTGTATTCGTAAGGGGCAAAAAGCCCGACGAAGCAATGATAAGTCTTGCCCGTGAAAGGGATATTGTGCTTTTGTGCACAAGTTACGAAATGTTTACCTCCTGCGGAATCCTCTACCTTAACGGTTTAAGAGGAGGCAGCGGAAAATAATGAACTCAGTAAAACTCCATTACGATGTTCCCGGCGACGACTTTACTCGTGCCGGAGAAGCCTCCGGATGCGTTAAAAAGATGCTTAAAGAAATAGGTCTTGAGCCGGATATTATAAGGAACGTTTCAATAGCCATGTACGAAGCTGAAATAAACATGGTAATCCATGCCGGAGGAGGACGTGCCGACGTTGAAATCACTCCCGATTACATAGAGGTTATCCTCTCCGACGACGGCCCCGGAATCAAGGACGTTGAGCTTGCCATGCAGGAGGGTTATTCCACCGCCCCGGATAACGTGCGTTCCCTCGGCTTCGGCGCAGGCATGGGTCTGCCAAATATAAAGAAGTACAGCGATGAAATGAAAATAGATACCGAAATAAATGTGGGAACTACAATCACCCTTAAATTCTATCTTCATTGAGTCCACGGAGGTACAAAATGGATAAATTTTTCCATTCAGTCCGACTTGATGCGGAAAAGTGCAAGGGCTGCACAAACTGCATTAAACGATGCCCTACGGAAGCTATAAGAGTCCGTGCCGGAAAGGCCAGCATTATTTCTGAAAGGTGCATCGACTGCGGCGAATGTATCAGAATCTGTCCCCACCACGCTAAACGCGCCCAGACAGATCCCTTTAACACAATTCTCCAATATAAATACAGAATCGCTCTTCCCGCCCCTACCCTTTACGGACAGTTCAACAACCTTGAGGATGTGGACTATGTGCTCACAGCCATGAAGTCATTGGGCTTTGACGATGCATTTGAGGTTTCCGCCGGTGCAGAGCTTATAAGCGAAGCCACAAGAGTAATGATGAACAGCGGTCAGCTGAAGCGTCCCGTTATTTCATCAGCCTGTCCCGCTGTGTGCAGGCTTATTAGAGTGCGCTTCCCGAAGCTCATTCCCCATGTTCTGCCACTTACCTCCCCTATGGAGGAAGCGGGAAGAATTGCAAGAGAAGAGGCTGTGAAAAAGACGGGACTTAGCCCTGACGAAATAGGAGTGTTCTTCATAACACCATGTCCGGCAAAAATTACCGCTTCAAAATCCCCCATATGCCTAGATAAATCCAACATAAACGGAGCTTTCGCAATTAAAGACCTTTATCCGGTGCTGTTTCAGATAATGGATAAAATTGAAGAGCCTGAGCCTATGAAAAAATCAGGGCTCATAGGCGTTAGCTGGGCCGGCAGCGGCGGAGAATCCTCTGCACTTATAAGAGAGCAGTATCTTGCCGCCGACGGAATAGAAAACGTTATAAAAGTCCTTGAACAGGTTGAGGACGAAAAGCTCAATGACCTTGACTTTATAGAACTTAACGCCTGTTCCGCAGGCTGCGTGGGAGGTCCCCTTACAGTTGAAAACCCATATGTGGCAAAGGCAAGAATACAGAAGCTGAGAAAATATCTGCCAGTTTCCTGTAATCACCTTAAAGACGGCGAAGTTCCAAATGAGATGAAGTGGGATAAACCTTTGGAAGGTCTTTCGGTTCTGCGTCTTGCAGATAACGTCATCGAAGCCATGACGAGGCTCAATGAGCTTAACGAGATACACGCTGCACTGCCCGGTCTTGACTGCGGAACCTGCGGCGCTCCCTCATGCCGTGCATTGGCAGAGGATATTGTAAGAGGCACCGCAAGCATAAACGACTGCGTTTTCAGAATGGGTGAAAATATGGACGACAAGGAGCGGGAAAGCTTTATGCCTGCGCCTTTCAGACACAACACACAGGAGGAATAAATATGACCGTTAAGGAAATGGCTGAAGCACTTGATTTTACTGTGCTTACAGGCGGAAAAGGACTGGAAAACCAGGTTACCGGCTGTTACTGCTGCGACCTTTTAAGCTGGGTAATGGCGAAAGCGCAAAGCGGCGACGCATGGCTTACGGTAATGGGAAACGTCAACAGCATTGCCGTTGCAATGCTCACCGACTGCGCCTGTATAGTCTTAACGGAGCTTGCCCCATTGGATACCGATGCCCGTCTTAAAGCCGAAAGCCACGGTATATCAATTTTAACCACAAGCAAAAACTCCTGTGAGGGAGCCGTGGAAATCTGCTCCCTTCTTAAAAATAAGCCATGAGTATTTTTTACGACTTTCACCTTCACTCCTGTCTCTCCCCCTGCGGCGACGACGAAATGACTCCCTACAATATAGTAAATATGGCAGCACTTTTAGGTTACGACGCCGTAGCTCTCACCGACCACAACTCGGCCCTTAACTGTCCTGCGGCTTTAAAAGCGGGAGAAAAAGCGGGAATAACCGTTATACCGGGAATGGAACTGTGCACCTGCGAGGAAATTCACGCTGTTTGCCTTTTTGAAGCTTTAGACGGAGCCGTAAGTTTTTCGGATTATGTAAGGAGCACTTTGCCGAAAATTGAAAACCGACCTGAAATTTTCGGTAATCAGATTGTGACGGACACGGAGGATAATCCCCTTTCCCGGGAAAATCTGCTGCTCACCACAGCTTCTTCAATCTCCATAGGAGAGGTTTCTGATTTGGTAAGTGAATACGGCGGTATTTGTTATCCAGCTCATATTGACAGAGCTTCTTACAGCATTATTTCCGCTTTAGGAGATTTCCCCGCTGAATACGACTTTAAGTTTGCAGAGATAACCGAAAAAGGAGATAAAAATGAGTTACGGGAAAAATACCCTGCACTTAAAAATGCTGAATTTATAGTTTCGTCGGACTCACACTATCTCGAAAGTATGCCTGAACCAAAGCACAAACTCCCCTGCGGAAATTCCGTAAGGGAGACAATGGAGTATTTAAAACGAAAAAAATTATAATCACATATGTTAAAACAAAGAGAGACATTTAAAAGTGTCTCCCTTTGTTTTTTGAATTTCTTCACTTAAAATTATTCACTGATTATTTCCTTATAAATTTCTTTGCTTTCAGGTTCTGCTTCCTCATCTTTTTCATAAGCTTCATATTGTTTAATAATTTCTTTCCAGTCAGCGTCAAAATCCGATTCGACATATTCAAAATGTGCACTATCAAGTGTATCTATAAGCCTGTTTCCCATTGGAAACATAGTTGCAAGCGTCAATCCCCCAGATACAACTCCTCCTATAATCGGAACCGCTTTAGAAACTCCTTTTGCAAAAACCTCTTTTGTCATTTTTGCACCAAAAGTTTTTGCAATTGATTTGACTATGGGATAATAGAATGTTTTTGTTAACGCTTTTTGAGGTATTTTTTTCAAAGCCTGCTTGGCTAATGAAGATGATAATACCCTAACTGTTTGTGCAGCACCTGTTGCACCAAGCATAACTCCACAATAAAGAATAAGCTGATTAGTTACTTTTTCACGATCTAAAATACCATTTTCCCATAAATCCGGTTCACCATATAAATAAGTAATTTCTTGCGCTAACACCAAAGCAATGCCATAAAACTGTAGCATGTCAGAAGGAATAGTTGCAGCCATAGCTATCCCACCTGGGATTCCTACTAAAAACGATGCACCCGTTGACGCTAACGTTCTTTTTTGCAATAATTTGGTAGCCATATTTCTTAATTTCTCTCTAGGACAATCTGCTTCAACCGGTCCTTTTTCTATAATTACGTTCATAAAACTATCCGGAACATCTTTAAATTGCCGACGAAGGAATTCTTCCCTATTGACCTTAACTCCTGGTACAGTAATAGCTGTAGCTATTACATTTTCAAGTGTTATGTTATCTTTGATCTCAGTCATACTATTTTTAGCATTTTCTAGATTTTGTGATAATCCCTCGAAATTATCAACAACTCCTTTTAAATTATTTTTCAATCCTTTGAAATTGTCAGACACATTTTTAAAAGAAACTTTTTTCTTTTCTATACTCGCCATATTTAAACCTCCCAATTTATCTTCATAATATACCTTGTAAATTTTGCGAGTTTAATTGCCGCATTCATATAATATTACTGCATACTGGTATTGTCAATTAAACTAATATAAATTTAAAATATATTCTGTTTAAAATATTACACAAAAAAACAGGGAAAAGCATTTCGCTTTTCCCTGCCGCTTTTAATATTTAATTATTCAGCGTCTGTTGCCTCTTCTGCTGCTTCCTCAGCGGGAGCCATAGCCTCTTTCATTGAAAGGCTTACACGCTTCTTGTCAAAGTCAATGTTTGTAATCTTAACCTTAACAATGTCGCCACCCTTGACAACATCCTGAGGCTTCTCAACATGCTCTGTTGATAGCTGAGAAATGTGGATAAGTCCATCGATGCCGGGGATTACCTGTGCAAATGCGCCGAAAGCTGTGATGCCGACAATCTTAGCGTCAACGATTGAGCCAACGGGATAGTCACGGCGAAGGATCTCCCAGGGATTATCCTCTACCTTCTTGTAACCGAGAGAAATCTTCTTGTTCTCTCTGTCAAGAGCCTTGATGTAAACCTCAACTGTATCGCCTACATTTACAACCTCTGAAGGATGCTTAATGCGGCTCCATGAAAGCTCGGAGATGTGAATCATTCCGTCAACACCACCGATGTCTACGAATGCACCGTAAGATGTAAGAGATTTAACTGTACCAGTATATTTGCGTCCCTCTTCAGCGTCTGCCCAGAAAGCTTCCTCAGCAGCCTTACGCTCTTCTTTAAGGACAGCTCTGATTGAGCCCACAGCACGTCTGCGCTGCTTATTGACCTCGATTACCTTGAAACGTACCTTTTTCTTGAGAAGGTTCTCAAGGGGTTCGCCTCTTGAAGCGGTTGCAAGAGATGCGGGAATAAATACACGAAGAGCGCCTGTTACAACAAGAACGCCGCCCTTGATAACGTCAGTTACTGTGCCCTCGAGGATTGTGCCGTCTTCGCTTGCCTTAACGATATCATCCCAAGCCTTGATAGCGTCATAGCGGCGCTTTGAAAGCATAACAGTGCCCTCTGCATCGTTTGTCTTCATGATGATAAGGTCGATAACATCGCCTACTTTAACAACATCCTCGGGTGAAAGGTTGGGGTCGTTTGTAAGCTCGCTGAGGGGAACATAGCCGGCATGCTTTCTGCCGATATCAACCTGTACCTCATTGGGAGAGATTCCAACAACTTCACCTTTAACGGTCTGGTCAGTTGTAAGGTTCTTCAAAGACTCTTCAAGAGCCTCAGAGAAACTCATCTCATCCATTGATACGGCTTCCTCCTTTTTATTTTCAGCATCTGCTTCGATGACTTCTTTGTTTTCTAAGATTTCTGACATGGTTAGAAGTACCTCCTTTATAATACACGCAGGTGTGGATGCACCCGCAGTAACGCCTATTTTTTCAAATCCTGCAAAGTCCAGCGACTTTAATTCATCAGCAGTCTCAACGTGATAGGTTTTACAGTTTGCCGAACACACTTTTACAAGTTTGGCCGTATTTGAGCTGGCTCTGCCGCCGACTACAACCATCAGGTCGCACTCTTTGGAAAGCTCCGCAGCCTCAGCCTGTCTTTCTTCAGTCGCATTACATATTGTATCAAAAACAACGGCATTTGTATATACCAATTTTATTTTTTTTACGCATTTTTGCCATTCTTTAACACTAAAAGTGGTTTGAGATACCACAGAAACTGCTTTTTCGGCAAATTCCGGATGCTCTTCCATAATTTTTTCAAGGTGCTCACAGTCGCTGAACACAAATGCCTCGGAAACACAGTGTCCCTTTATGCCCTCAACCTCGGGATGTTTATCATCGCCGGCAATTAAAATCACATTGCCCTTTTCGCTTTCCGCCTTAACGATTTTATGGATTTTCTGAACAAAGGGACAGGTGGCGTTTACATAGCCGCCGGAACACTTTTCGGCACGCTTTATTATATCCTCGCCGACGCCATGGGTTCTTATAACAAGGGTGCATCCCTCAGGGACTTCCTCCGGAGAAGCGCAGATAACGGCGCCCTTGTTTTTAAGGTCGTTTACTACGCTGTCATTGTGGATAATGGGCCCAAGGGTTGCAACCTTTTTGCCCTCGTCCAGCATTTTATATATCATATCAACCGCTCTGTTGACTCCAAAACAAAATCCTGCGGTTTTTGCAATTTTTATTTGCAATTCTCTTCCTCCCAAAGCTCGGTTATATTTGCCATAATCTTTCTTGTAGCCTCACGAAGCTCTGAAGATGTGCCTTTTGTAAGACCTAAATCTTCATACTTAATAACTTCGCCGAAGCGTACAACCACCTTGGTTTTAAAGGGAGAAAGTTTTTTTCCGCCGCTGTAAATTGCAACGGGGATAACGTCGGCTCCCGTAGCCTTTGAAATAAGGGCTACACCTGCCTTACCCTGACCGGGCCTATAATCCTTGGCTCTTGTTCCCTCAGGGAAAATCCCTATATTCTCCCCTTCTTTTACACAATCAATAGCGTACTCAACAGACGATTTGTCGCTCTGTCCTCTTTTTACGGGAAATGCGTTAAGATGCACAAGAAGCCAGCCAAGACCCGGCTTTTCAAAAAGCTCAGCTTTACCCATGCAGTGAATTCTTCTCACTCCGCTTGCGCCGATAATAACCGGGTCAAAAAAGCTTACATGGTTGCTTGCAACTACATATCCGCCCTCTTTGGGAACGTTTTCAAGACCTATGTACTTAACCCCGTACATTGCCTTTACCACAACCTTTGCCAAAGGCATAAGGAAGGGATAAAGCTTATAGTTTTTTACCTTTGAATAATCAAACTTTTTCATTGCTGCTCCTGCCTTGCTTTTGTTTTTTCTTTGATAACATCTATAACCGCCTGTACGGAACCGTCAAAATCGAGATTATCCGTCACAACCAGCACCGCATCCTCCGCCTGTTTAAGAGGAGCTGTTTCACGGTGGGAATCGTCGTAATCCCGTTTGATTATATCGGATAAAATATTTTCATAGGGCTCGTCAATGCCCTTATCTTTAAGCTGTTTTAATCTTCTCTCTGCCCTTACCTCAGGAGAAGCTGTGAGGAATATTTTTACATCGGCATTTGGAAGCACCACTGTGCCTATGTCCCTGCCGTCCATAAGGCAGTTATTTTCCGCTGCGATGTTTCGCTGCAAATCAAAAAGAAATGCACGGACCTCCGGAATTGCCGAAACACCGGAAGCCGCCATTGAAACCTCGGGAAGCCTTATATCTTCGGAAACGTCCTCGCCGTTTAAAAAGACTCTTTGCTCCCCGTCAATATAGCGAAGTTCCACCTTTATAAAATCCAGCATGGGAACAACCTTTTCGCTGTCCTTCGGGTCGAAGCCGCTGCGTACTGCCGCAAGACCTACAGTGCGGTACAGTGCTCCCGTATCAACATAAACATAGCCGAGTTTTGATGCAATCTGCCGTGCAATGGAGCTTTTTCCCGCTCCGCTGGGGCCGTCTATTGCAACGTTTATCATTTCAGTTCTCTCCGTTTCTTATACAGATTTTCCCGCCAGTGCCCCTGTTGAAAAGGCTATTTGCAGGTTGTAGCCGCCGGTATATGCGTCCACATCTATTATTTCGCCGGCAAAGAAAAGTCCCGGCTGTATTTTCGATTCCATTGTTTTGGGATTTATCTCTTTGACACTGACTCCCCCGGAGGTTACTATTGCCTCCCTTATGGGACGAAAGCCCGTTACGGTGAGCTTTAAATCCTTTAAAAGGGACACAAGCTCCCCTCTCTGCTCCCTTGTAATCTGGTTGATTTTAAGTGAGGGCTTTATGCCGCTGAGCTTTACTATTACGGGTATGAGCTTTCTCGGAAGCAGAGCTCCCAGAGAATTTATAAAATCCCTGTTGAGGTTCTCCGAAAAATCACGGAGAATTCGTGCGTCAAGCTGTTCGGCAGTGAGACCCGGCTTTAAGTCAATATGAATTTCATAGCGTCCCTTTTCCATTTCACGCATATGTGAGCTTGCGCTTAAAATAAGGGGACCCGACACGCCATAATGGGTAAAGAGCATTTCGCCAAGGCCTGAGAAAATCTCGCGGAATTTTTTATTGTCATAAACGGTGACCGCCGAATTTCTCAGAGAAAGCCCCTGCAAATCGGAGCACCAGCCCTCATGTACATTTAGAGGCACAAGAGAGGGTTTAGGCTCTATGATAGTATGACCAAAGGATTTTGCAATTTCGTATCCGTCGCCTGTTGAACCGGTCTGAGGATAGGAAACTCCTCCTGTTGCTACAATCACCTTAGAGGCGGTGAATTTTTCTCCTCTTTCGGAATAAAGTAAAAATTCGCCTTCATCGAAAGTGACAGTAAGTATTCTTTCGTTTACTATTTTTACCCCTTTTGAAAGGGTGAAGCTTCTTAAAGCATCAACTATATCGCAGGCTTTGTCGGAAACTGGAAAAACACGGTTTCCCCTCTCTATTTTAAGAGGTACGCCCAATTCTTCAAACATATCCATAACATCGTAGGGCATAAGCCTTGAAAGTGCGCCGAACATAAACCTGCCGTT
Organism: uncultured Oscillospiraceae bacterium; assembly: GCA_958451705.1. Lineage (GTDB taxonomy): Bacteria > Bacillota > Clostridia > Oscillospirales > Acutalibacteraceae > UMGS263. Next base: position 2,241 of record CAUDRD010000020.1, on the reverse strand, counting down.
TACGGGTATGTTGGAAATAATCTCGCTTATCTCTCCGCAGGCGTTGGTAACGTTGCACCTGCCTTTACCGGTTATCATAAGCTTTCTGCCGACTTTTTCGTTACGTTCAAATAAAATTACCTTTTCATGGCTTTCTGCGGCACAGCCTGATGCAATAAGTCCTGCGGGGCCTCCTCCGATTACAGCTACAATATCATTCATCTGCCGTACTCTCCTCAGTTGTATCGTAAACCTTATACTGCTCCCAGATTTCCTCAAGCTCATCAAAGTTTTTGGCAACCTCTTCACGGCGGCTAAGTGAAACCGCCACAATAAGGGCGTTAATAAGGCTCAGAGGGGCCACAAGGGAATCCACTACGGAAGCTATATTGCTCTTTGCAATAAGCAGATTTGAAGCATAGGGAGCCATGGGAGAATGGCTGCTGTCGGTTATGGCGATAACCTTGGCACCACGGTCTGAAATAAACTTTATGGCGTTTATTATCTGCCTGGAATATCTGGGGAAGCTTATGGCTATGCATACATCCCCCTCACCTATACGGAAGGTCTGTTCAAAAATTTCGCTTTCACTTGTAGTGTCCACAATTACGACATTATCAAAGATAAGGTTAAAGTAATAAGCGAGAAAGCTTGCAAGAGGAGCAGAACTTCTTACGCCGAAAATATAAATTTTCTTCGCCTTGTTTATATTTTCAACGGCTTTGTTAAAATCATCATGGGAGGTCTGCTCGATGGTATCCTTTATCATTTCGGCGTCGCTTAAAAGCTCATTAGTGAGTATATCATCGCCTATCCTGATTGCGGTAACATCCATTCGCTGAACGGCGGTGAGCTTACTGCGTATCATCTCCTGAATGGCCTTTTGAAGCTCAGGATAGCCGTTAAAGCCCAGCTCCGTTGCAAAGCGAACTACGGTGGATTCGCTTATACCCACCGTTTCACCGAGTTTTGAGGCGGTCATAAAGGCCGCTCTGTCATAGTGCTCTGCAATATACTTTGCTACTCTCTTATGTCCTTTTGAAAGACCCTGATATTCCTCTTCTATTTTTCTCAAAAGTGAGTGTGACATTTAAAATTCATCCTGCCTTAGGTAATGGAATTGCAGTCTTAAAATACTGTTTTTTATCCGTTAATACGGAAACAAAGACATACACATAATATTGTATAGCATCAAATCGCTGTAAGTCAAGCTTTATTCACAGCCGAAGACTCTTTTGGCATACTCAACGCTTGCCATTGCGTCTTTTCCGTAAAAGTCGGCTCCGATAGAATCGGCATATTCCTGGGTAAGCACTGCTCCCCCTACCATAACCTTACACCAGGGGCATTTTTCATTAAGGAGCTTTATGGTCTCCTCCATATAAGGCACAGTGGTGGTCATAAGTGCGCTCAGACCCGCAAGCTCGATTTTATTTTCGCTTACATAATCCGCAATAGTTTCGGGAGGTACGTTTTTACCTAAATCAACAACCTCAAAACCGTAATTATCAAGCATTACTCTGACTATATTTTTGCCTATATCGTGGTTGTCTCCCTTTACGGTGGCAATTACAATTTTTCCGTTTTTCTTTCTCTCTCCGCCTTTTTCCTTATAGTATTCACTTATGGCGTCAAAGGCTTTTTCCGCCGCTCTGGCGCAGGCCATAAGCTGGGGAAGAAAGATTTTAAGGGTATCAAAGCGCTTGCCCGCTTCGTCGAGAGCCGGGGCAAGGGAGTCTTTTATTACGTCCTCGGGAGCCTTTGTCTTAAGTTCCTCTTTCGCCGTTTCGTAGGCTTTATCCTCAACTCCGCCTAAAATAAGATCATAAAGGCTCGCCTTCTTTTCCTCTTTTGGCTTATTTTCACTGCCCGTAAGAGCGGCAATATACTCAGAGCAGTTTTCGTCAAAGCCGTTTAATGCGCACCATGAGCGGTATGCGTTCATCATAGCGTCTGATTTGGGATTTATAATACAGCAGTCAAGACCCGCTCCCAAAGCAAGGGTAAAGAATGCGGAATTTATAACCTCTCTTCCGGGAAGTCCGAAAGATACGTTTGAAACGCCTAAAATTGTTGAAACTCCCAGTCTTTCCTTAATCATGGAAAGGGCTTCCAATGTGATTTTTGCCGCATCCGCAGAAGAGCTTACGGTCATCGTAAGGGCATCCACAACTATATTTTTACGGTTTATGCCGTACTTTTCGGCAGTGAGGACTATTTTTTCCGCAATTTTAAAGCGTTCCTCAGGAGTGTTAGGTATGC